>JBGTFX010000304.1:0-25999 GCA_041747055.1 Balneolaceae bacterium | reverse complement strand
ATTTTGAGATATTTGTAAATGGGATCAGAAAATTATACTGAATACTGGAATTGGGAGGCGGATCCTGTATAATCCCTGTTACAGTAAAATTTTCAAATATATCACCGATGCGAATTGATATTACTTCCCCTAATGGGTTTTCTGTACCAAAGAACTGACCGGCCATAGATTCAGTAAGAAGTACTGATCCGGGGTTGTTGAAAACTGATTCAGCGCTGCCTTCCAGTAGCTTAAAATCGAACATATCCAAAAATGCCCGGTCTACCATCGTTACTGATTCTGAAATCGCTTCGGTTTGATCTGGCAGTTTTACAAGATTAGTAAAAACGTAACGACGCGTTACCATTTCCACTTCCGGAATATTATTTTCCAGCGTTTGAGCCAATATTACCGGGGTAACGGAGTTAAAATAAATTTCATCATCACCATAATCCTCGTGCACCCATGCGCGATAAAGCTGTTCGGAGTTGCTATGGAAGGAATCGTAACTCCACTCATTTTGCACAAATAGCATTATGAGCAGACAACAAGCAATACCAACCGCTAACCCAAAAATGTTTATAAATGAGTAAACGGGGTTTTTCAGAAGATTCCGGAAAGCTATTTTCAAATAGTTTTTGATCATTTTCGTGTGTTTAAAAGTTTTTGAAGATCATTTGTCATTAAGGTTGGTGGAAGCTTATTCCCGCTGATGAGTTTGCCACAGTACATTCATGATGTACCATTTATCATCAATCTTTGCCAAATGAAAGTAATCGGTACCCCATACAGCAGTAAGCTTTGCAGTGGCTGTTTTATCCTGTATATCATATACAATAATCTCCCGGGGTGAATCAGAATCAGCACTCCGTCCATCACGATTCCATGTTTTTGTCAGTTGAACCAATTGGTGAAAGTCCATTTCATCAAGTGGAACATAATCTCTGATTTGATTGTCGTACCAGGTTCCTCTCTTTACAAGATTTGGGTGCACACTTCGATAGATTCGTGTGGTATCCGCTTCATAAACTCCTTCAACATAGTCAAGAATAGATTCTTTTATTTTTAACTCGTTACTGGAAGTGTTTGTTTGTCCATATGTAAGATTTACAAGGGCACAGAACATTATGAAAAATAGTGTAGTAGTTAGTTTTCTCATATAATTAAACTTGACTAGTTATTTACGTTATTCTGTTAATCTATTCTTTACAAACGCCTTGAGAAAGATTTGCGCAGCAGGCGACCTCAGTATATCACCGTGATCACCGAGACTTCGCCATCGACTTAACCCGTCGGAATTGGCCAACACAACGAATGAAAGCCGGAGTTCAGGAACCATTACAATTAGCGATGAACTACCGTACCAATGCCCATAGTACCAAGCTAAAGAAAGGCCTTCGTACTGTTGAACGAACCATCCAAGGCCATGGGGTTGAATTTCGCCTTCTGTTGACACTATCGGACTTAATGCTAATGTTTGAATCGAGTCACTCAACAATTGTCCTTCCATCCAGGCAATTGAAAATCGGGCCACATCAGGAGCTGATGCTACCAATCCGGCGGATGTGTGAAAAGAAGTAGGGTGCTCCATTGGTTTCATTGGCCCCAAAAGTCCTGTAGGCCAAACACGTTGCCCCCATGATCGTGCATATCCCGTTACAAGATTTTTCTCAATTAACTTAGGATTGATACCGGACTCTGATAATGCGTTCCTTTCGTCGTATGGATTAGGTGCTGTGTGGTTCAATTCAAGGGGACGTATGACACGATCTGTCAACTCCACTGCAAAAGAATTATCCGTAACGTTGTCAATTAAGGTACCGAGTTCACCGAAAGTGGCCGCATCATAGCTGTATCTTTGTCCTTGTGGATGTGCGGAAGTGTGAGATAAGACATGCCAAACGCGGATAGTATCGTTGTTACTACTTTCCATACCATATCTGGATATATCAGTTGTTAGATCAATGTGTCCTTCATCAACGAGCTGCAGCACAACGGTCGCCGTGTATGGCTTTGTGAGCGAAGCGAGTTGAAAGATGCTGGCTGTGTCGGTTGGTATATTGAGCTCGAGGTCGGCAAATCCGAAACCGGCAGACCAATTGACCTCTCCGTCGAGAGCGATCGCTGCGGACATACCAGGAATGTGAAGCCGTTCACGCAGATCTTCCATCTGTTGCTCAAATTCTCCGATAGTTATTGGGCCAGTAAATGCAGCTTTATGCCCATTTGGACAGCCGACCATCATAATGGCTATGATAAAGTATGTGAGTGAACGGATCATCCTACTCACTCCTTAAACTGTTTACCGGATTCATCATAGCTGCCTGAATGGACTGGTATGAAACTGAAATAATGGCAATAATTACGATGAGTAACCCTACCAGTGCCAGCAGTCCTATTCCAATTTCAATCCGGTAAGCAAATTCCTCAAGCCAGCGCTGCATGATGAAATAAGCTAGTGGAGATGCAATTATAATGGCAATAAGAACGAGTTTCAGGAAATCTTTGGAAAGTAGTGCAAATAAAGACGGTACTGACGCACCTAATACTTTTCGTACCCCAATCTCTTTTGTACGTTGCTGAGCAGTAAAAGTGGCAAGGCCGAAAAGTCCAAGACAGGCGATAAGGATGGCAAGGCCTGCAAAAATAGTGAACAGTGACGCGAACTGTTGATCAGTCTGATATTGTGCGCCAAAGGTTTCATCCGCAAAGTCATAGCGGAATACATTACCGGGAAACATATCTCTATAGAGTGACTGTATGGATGCAATGGTAGCCGGTAAATTGCTGACATCCGCGCGTACAGAAATATGACCACCCGCCTGTGTATATCCAAATATGATATTTTGCTGAGGAGAATGGGCAGAAGTCCAGTTAAAATCTTTCAGTACACCTACAACTATCACATCAAATGAATCTCCGGTACCCATTTTGAGAGGATGCCCCAGTGCCTCATCAGGTGTGACAAACCCAAGGGTTCTGACAGCCGTTTCGTTTAATAAAATATCAGATGGTGAAGCGGCACCAAAAGGAGTCGACGTTTCATCAAAATTGCGGCCCGCTATCAGTTCCAGATCGTAGAGTGAAATGAAGCTTGAATCAATATAGGTAGCCACACTTTGTATGGCACGATTTTCTCCCTCTTCCGCTCTCCACAGACTTGCACCGTTCCAGTTAAATCCTATGCCGGGTAATGCCCATGAAGTGGCTACCTGTCTCACATCAGACTGTCTTCGCAGTTCATCCACAAAAATAGTCCTGGAAGCCGCAAGATCGGTTCCTTCCGGTACTATTCTTGGACCTGGTATGGTGATAACCTGTTCAAGATCCAGTCCGAGATCCATATTTCTCATATAATCCAGTTGATTGAAAACCACCATTGTACCGCAGATGAGTACTACCGCTGCTGAAAACTGCAGAACTACCAGTCCCTTCCGCAGCCATAGCTGTGAAAAAGATGAGTCAATTTTACCTTTAAGAACAGATACAGGTTTGAATGCAGACAATACCACGGCCGGATACAAACCGGCAAGTAACGTACTTACTAGAAAAATTGAGAAAAAAGCACCGAGCAACCATGGGTTCATCCAGATATTTTCGAAGAATTGTATTCCCCAGAGATTGGAAATAACCGGCTGAAACAATTCAATGATAGCCACGGCAATGGTAAAGGCGATCAGATTTGTGAGGGCAGATTCCAGGAAAAACTGATACATAAGCTGGCGGCGTTCGGCTCCGTTTACTTTTCGCACTCCAACCTCCCTCGCCCGGTCTAAAGCCCTGGCTGTGGCCAGGTTCACATAATTAACCATAGCAATCAACAGGGTCATTAATCCGATGATAATAAAAAAGTAAACCGTACGGTAGCTACCGGTCTGGCCTATAAATGTTTCAACCTGATCATTGAGATAGATATCCAGAAGCGGTTGCGCATAAAGTCTCTGCTTAAAGTTTCTTTCTCTCAATATTTCGCCCCGATGTTCCATGAGGACTTCTGTCATCTTCTCATCGATACTCTCACGATTCGAACCCGGCACCAGCTGTATGTAGGTAACAAAGTTATTAAAACTCCACCCGTTCTCCTGTTCTTCAAAATACTGTCCTTCCTGTAGAAGATCATCCACAGGAAAGAGCATGTTAAACTGGAGCTGTGAATTAGGGGGCACATCTTCGAAAACACCTGTCACTGTAAAACTTTTGGTAATATTGCCGGCCACATTCAGCACCTGTCCTACCGGATCTGTATTCCCAAAGTATTTTTGCGCGGCAGATTGAGAAATCAAAGCTGTTCCGGGATTCAATGAATTCATTAGATTACCCTGTATAAGTGGAAACGTGAACATTTCCAGAAAAACAGGATCCACATACAAAACCTCATCCTCCTCAAACACACGGTCTATATCAGCAGGGTTTGATACAACAGGAGAATCGGGGTTCACCCTGGCGTATCGCTGAATTTCGGGAATGACTTCAATCAGAGCCGGGCCTAATGCCTGCGGAGAATAAGTACCACCCAGTTCAATCTCATCGCCTCCCCAGGCACCGGCCATTATTACTGCATAGAGGTCGTGTTTGTTCTCATGGAATTGATCCATACTATATTCAAAAGAGACATACTGGAAAATTGCAAGGCAGCATGCCATGCCGACAGCAAGACCCACTATATTTATAAAGGAGTAGCCTTTTTTGCGTAACAAACTCCGGAAGGCGATTTTGAAGTAATGTGTAAACATGGCGTGATTAAATTTTTTGATATGGGTTGTACGTTTGTGGTTGGTCAATTGTTAGTTGTCCGTTGTGGGTGTTTAGTTAGCCGAATTCTGTATCAAAAAACCACTGACAACTAACCACCACATCACACATGAAATCCTTCCTGCATATTTTCGGTCACAACCTGTCCGTCAAACAAGTGAATTACACGTCGGGCATAATCAGCATCATGGGGGGAATGGGTTACCATGATGATAGTTGTCCCTTTTTCATTGAGTTCAGCCAAAAGTTTCATCACTTCATCGCCGTGATCGGAATCCAGATTACCGGTAGGCTCATCGGCAAGAATCAATTTGGCATCAGCAACTGTGGCGCGTGCTATTGCTACACGTTGCTGCTGTCCGCCTGAAAGCTGTTGTGGAAAATGGCTACTACGGTGCATCATGGCCATACGCTCCAGAACTTTTTCCACCTTCTTCTTTCTCTCGCTGGCAGATACTCCCAGATATAACAATGGCAGTTCTACGTTTTCAAATACATTTAGCTCATCAATCAGGTTAAAGCTCTGAAAGATAAACCCGATATTCCCTTTTCGAAGCTGAGCGCGTTCTCGTTCAGAGAAACTCGATACTTCATTCCCTAAAAAATTATACTCACCGGACGATGGATTATCCAGCAAGCCCATAATATTCAGCAATGTTGATTTCCCGCAACCTGAAGGTCCCATAATGGCACAAAATTCACCTTCATTAATCTCGAGGTTTACAGAGTTTAGTGCCGTGGTTTCAACTTCTTCAGTGGTATATACTTTATTGAGGTTTTTTGTCTGGATCATCATTATTATTTTTGGTTTTAAATTTCAAATAAGATTAGCTAAGTAGTAGTTTGATTTCGTTTCCTTACAGAACTTGAGAATATTCCGGTATCTATAAAATTATTGCAAAATCAGCACTTCATTATCTCCAAAGGTTGCGTAACTGGACGTAATCACCTGATCTCCCGGCTGTAGTCCTTCAATCACTTCAAAAAATTGCGAATTTCCACGACCGAGGCGGATCGGCTGACGTACAGCGCGAGTTTCATCTTTTGTAATTATGTAAATCCAGTTTCCACCAGTTGACTGATAAAAACCTCCTCGTTCCACTAGTAAAGCAGATGCAGGTGCATCCAGTTCAAGCCGCATTCGAACAGATTGTCCTCTTCGAAATCCAGTAGGCATCTCACCAGTAAATTCCATATCCACCTGGAACTGTCCGTTTTGAATCACCGGAAACACCCGGTTTATAATCAGATTGTGTCGTTCCCCCGCAAACGTAAAACTTCCCTCTAGTCCGGGTGCAATTCGAGAGAGATAAAACTCATCAATATTTACACGTACTTTAAATCCATCCATTAAATCTACCTGACCGATTCGCTCGTTTGGTGAAATAGATTGTCCCTGATCCATCTCGATAGTAGAAAGTTGTCCTGTTATTGGCGCTGTTACTACCAGGTTGTCCAGAATTTGCTGTACACCATCAAGGCTGCGCCACATTCGGGTTTCGGACTCATTCAGTTGTTGCAACTGGCTTACCATTTGAATAGAATCTTTTTGGAAAGATTCATTTGTAATCTCATACCGTATTCTCTGATATTCGTAGTTATTCAGGCTTTCCTCATATTGAGTTTCTGATATCAGACCATCTTTATTTAATAATTTATCCCGTTCATATCTTGGCTTCAAAATTCCAAGCTGGGTTCGTGCGCTTGCCAGTTGTTCGCGAAGTCCAAGGTGATTTTGCTCAAGGCTTAATCTTGAATTGCGAACATTATTAATCTGGTCGTAAATAGCCGCTTCACGCTGCAGCACATCTAACTGAAGATTGGAGTTTGACATCACCAGGAGTGTATCCCCCGCATTCACCAACGCCCCGGATTGATATTTTACATCTTGAACCACTCCTCCTTCAACAGCATCGAGAAAAACTGTCCGAATCGGTTGAATGGTACCCGACACATCAATGAACTCCTGAAATGATCCTTCCTGAACGGTATGAACCATAAGCCGGTCCCGATCAACATTCAGGCGTGAACGGGTATCCATAAAAACAAAACTGTATAAAAAAACAGCAATCACAGCTACACCAAGAGCTATCATCGCAATTAATTTTGGGGTCCAGGTCTTTTTCTTTATTTGTCTGTCCATTCCCATACTAAATAGTACCCACTACATTTAATTATTAAATCTTTACTACGCTTTGAGCTTTACTCCAAGTATTGTGCCAAAGCGTAAAAGACACTTTAAACTCGTTCAGATCAAATATAAATACACCCCCTGTTCGATTTGATACAAACATGTGTACGATATCGGACATTTTATTTGATTGGTGAATAACTTCAGTTAATTTATTTGTACTTCGATTAACTTTTAAGAGATATCCGTAATGAGTAAATCTCATATACTAATCCTGGATGATGATATAGATGTGCTAAATGCAGCGCGCCTGTTGTTAAAACAGCATGTTGATAACGTGGATTTTGAACGAAATCCAAAATATCTGCCGGAAAAAATTCGCAGCAACCGCTACGATGCCCTGTTACTGGATATGAATTATACCGAAGATTTTAGCAGTGGGGAGGAGGGATTTCGGTTACTTGCACAGGTTCAGGAACTTGATCCGGCATTGTCTGTTATCCTGATAACCGCATATGGGGATGTTGAAAAAGCTGTAAATGCAGTAAAACAGGGAGCCTCTGACTTTGTACTCAAACCCTGGCAGAATGAAAAACTTGTGGCAACCGTATCCAACGCTATTAACCTGACAAAATCCCGCCGAAAAGTGGAAAGACTACAGCTGCAGCAACAGGAAATTAGTGAGCAAAATGGCTCCCGCTATCCCCGGATGATAGGTGAAAGTGAAGCAATGAAGGAAGTTTTTACTACCATTGATAAAGTTGCAGGAACGGAAGCGAATGTATTGATTCTCGGGGAAAACGGTACGGGAAAGGAACTTGTGGCTCGGGCACTGCACAAACAATCAAAACGTTCGAATGAGATATTTCTTAGTGTGGATATGGGAACTATTCCTGAAAACCTTTTTGAAAGCGAACTATTTGGATTCATGCCCGGCGCTTTTACTGATGCCCAAAAAGAGAAAGCCGGCCGCATTGAAATTGCAAGCGGTGGTACGTTGTTTCTTGATGAAATAGGGAATCTTCCACTGCCAATGCAGTCCAAACTGTTGTCTGTGCTTGAAACCCGCAAAGTATCCCGACTCGGATCAACTCGTGTTACAGATATTGATATCCGGCTGATTTCAGCCACCAACATGCCGGTTCATGAAATGAGCGAATCAAACGAATTCAGACAAGACCTGCTTTACAGGATTAATACTATTGAAATTACACTACCACCGCTACGTGCACGTAAAGAAGATATTCCTCTGCTTGCCCGACATTATTTAAAACAATATGCCGCGCGATATAAGAATCAGGTAAAAGAGATATCAAAAGAAGGTGAAAAAAAGCTTGTAAATTATCACTGGCCGGGAAATATTCGTGAGTTACAACATGCTGTAGAACGGGCGGTAATCATGGCGGATTCAGAAACCCTAAATGCAGGCGATTTTCTCCTGCACAGTAAAAGCGGAACAAGTGATGAACCGAATTTTGAACAATATAGTCTGGTAGAACTCGAAAAAATAGCTGTTGGAAAAGCCCTGAAACGAAATGCCGGTAATATTTCAAAAGCTGCTGATGACCTGGGGTTGACCCGGGCTTCACTATACAGGCGAATGGAGAAATATGACCTTTAATTTCCGCGTCGCAATCATTGCAAGAGTACTTTTTCTTACAGCCAGCATATTTATGGCTGTCTGGTTATATCTGTACACGGATTACATAGTAACCACTGCAGTTTTTTTCATGTTAATCATTATTCTAATGATTAACCTCATCCACGTAGTTGAGAAAACCAACAAGCAGCTCACGCGATTTTTGGACAGCATCCGTTACAGTGATTTTTCAATTAATTTTGGTGAATCTGGTTCAGGTGACTCTTTCGAGCAGTTATACCGTGCTTTTTCTGATGTTATTGATGAATTTCGAAAAGAGCGATCAGAACGCCAGGAAAGTTATCGAACCCTTCAAACAGTTATCCAACATGTTGGAACCGGGCTTTTGGCATTCAATCAGAAGGGTGAAGTTTTATTACAGAATAACGCTTTAAAACGGATGTTGGATATTTCGGGTCTTCACCAAATAAATGAATTACAAACCGTAAATAAAGCACTTTATGATACTTTGATGAAACTACAAGGAGGGAATCGTACACTTGTTCGATTCAGGCAAAGTGACATCTCCATGCAATTGTCGGTCCACGCCACTCAATTTGTCACCAAAGGCGATACAATAAAGCTGGTTTCCCTGCAGAATATCAGCCACGAACTGGAAGAAAAGGAAATGGAGGCCTGGCAGAATATAACACAAGTTCTGGCTCATGAAATTATGAACTCCATCACTCCCATTTCGTCCCTTTCAGATACTGTTCATTCCATTGTGAATAACCGAGTTTCACCTATGGAAAATGGATATAAGATGGATAATGAGACCCTTCAGGATGTTCGGGACGCACTAACAACCATAAGCAGCCGGAGTCAGGGTTTAATTCGTTTCGTGCAATCGTACAGAGACTTTACCCAAATACCCATACCCGACCCTGAGCGAATTAGAATAAGTGAATTACTAAACAGTATAAAACATCTGATGAAGGGAGAATTTGAGCATCAGCAAGTAAAGGTGCACCTTCGTGTTGAACCTGAAACATTGGAAGTAGATGCTGACCCCCAGCTTATCGAACAGATTCTCATCAACCTCACCAAAAATGCACTACGAGCATTGCACAATGTTGAAAACCCCCGTCTGGAATACATGGCAGGTATTGATAATAATGGACGGATACGAATTGAACTTTCAGATAACGGGCCCGGCATCAAAAAAGAAGTTCTAGAAAAGATATTTATCCCTTTTTATACCTCCGCAGGAAGCGAGCCGGTTCGGGGCACGGGGATTGGTCTAAGCCTTTCCCGCCAGATTATGCGTCTTCACAATGGCACGCTCACAGTTACCTCTGAACACGGGGAGGGAGCTGTATTTTCGCTCAGGTTTTAAACCTGAATGTTACCGGAATTTTACCCTCGGAAGGGGTGCCGATATGATAAATCTCCCAATCATGGTCATAGTTGGTGATTCTGTTGCGAAGTACACTCACAAGATTATCATTGTTTCCGGTATTTGTATCGAAATCAAAGGTTTCAACCCGGTATTTAATCTTTCGGTTTTCACCATTAACCATTACATCAAGATTCACGACATTGTTCACATTTGGGACTGTAAATTGTACACGTATATTTTGCATGATATTGAGGTTTGTGCTGATATGTTGATCAGCTTTTAAATGTTGAAATTTTAGAAGAATCGAATAAAGATTATAAAGACGTTCAGTTACACTTCTATTAAAACAAGAGTACTATCATCTTGCATTTTTTCAGAGTAGTCGGATTGTTTCACAGCTTCCAAAATTTTTATAGCGAGTTCTTTTGGTGAATCGCTTAATGAAAAAGCATTTTTGATGATTTTTTCAAAATGATCCGTCTCTCGAATTTTCATCTGTTCATCGCGTGTTTCTATTAATCCATCTGAATATAAGATCAGCAGATCCCCTTTTTGAATGGGAAACTCGTGATTGGTAAATTTTGCTTTATTGGACATACCGAGCCCCAATCCTTTTTGATTTCGATAAATCAATTCCCCGGTTTCTCTTATGATATGGAGAACCGGAAGGTGTCCAGCATTACAAAGTTCCACTTTGTTTGCATTAAGGTCTAATTTTACCATGCTCATCGTTGCATACATGGAACGATTAGACTGGCTTAAAAAAAGCCCGTTCAATTCCTTCATGATTTTTGAAGGATCATGATTATAATTTAAATGAGTTTGCAACGCACTTTTTGTCATTGCCATTAACAATGCGGCGCCAAAACTATGGCCGGAAACATCACCCACTATTGCAAATAGATTATTATTCTTTATGCTAAGTTCGAAAAAATCCCCTCCCAATTCATTTGCGGGAAGTGAACATGCATAGGCACGTGTACCATTTTGTTCAAGATTGATATTTTTCAAAATTTGATCCTGAATTTCTGTGGCAAAACGTACATCTGCTTTAATTACATATTGTTTTAACCTGAATGTCACCGGAATTTTCCCCTCAGCAGGCGTTCCGATATGGTAAATATCCCAATCGCGATCGTAATTATTGATGCGGTCACGAAGTAGTCCCACAAGATTGGAACTGCTCCCTTGTGTATCTACATCAAAAGATTCAGCCCGGTACTTAATCATACGAGTTTCACCATTCTTCTTTACATCTAGGTTAACGACTTTATCTACGTTAGGGACTGTAAATTGCACTCTGATGTTTTGCATGACTTTAGATTTTATGCTGATTTATGGATCAGCTATTGAATGTTGGGAAAGACTTTCATAGGGATTTTTCTCTGTTAAAACCCCATCTTTAAGGTTGATTGTCCGATTGCCATAGGAAGCCATTTTTTCTGAATGAGTGACCTGAATAATGGTAACACCTTCCTGATTCAGTTTTTTGAAAATTTCCATAATTTGATCGCTTTGTTCTGAATGAAGATTCCCTGTTGGTTCATCGGCCAGCAATAACTTAGGACTGCCTATTATGGCACGCGCCACACCTACCACCTGTTGTTGCCCACCTGAAAGCTGATGGGGGAACAGATCTTTTTTGGCCACAATGTTAAACTTGTCCAGCATTTCTGCCACCATCGCTTTTCGCTGACTTCTCTTTACCTTTCGGTACAGCAACGGCATTTCAATATTTTCGTAAACAGTAAGCTCATCAATCAGATGATAAGCCTGGAATACAAACCCTATATAGGACTTATGATAATCTGTTTTCTTTTTTTCACTGAGTGTATGGGCCGGTTCATCCCAAAAAAAATACTCCCCCTGTGAGGCCTCATCCAAAAATCCAATAATGTTTAACAAAGTAGATTTCCCGGCACCACTTGGTCCCATAATTGTAATAAATTCCCCTTCTTTTATTTCCAGGTCTATACCTTTTAGGATAAATGTCCGCTGAAAGCGTTTGTCGATATATTTATCTATGTCTTTTAGATGGATCATGGGATATTCTAGTTTATCTATTGTCTTTACTCATTTTTAATTCCGTCTACTGGATTCAATAACGCCGCCCGCAGGGCATTGACGCTAACCGTAAGAAGCGTAATCAATTGCTTGTGGTCAGGTACAACTACCTACTAACAACTGATTTCAACTATCGTACCAATATGAAAAAGCGGCATGTAAGAGAAGTAATTACCCTTTGCAATCTTACTCCTGTTCACTTTTATACAGCAATGTGTTCGAAAATGAACAATTAGGAAGATAATTGCCAACGTTCATACAAGTTTTGAGGCTACTTTTATCTGAAAAAGTAGACCAACCTTTAAAGCTTTTTTTGTCTTTACCATTTGTCATCAAATTTTAATCGATTGACAATCTATTTTACCACTATTAGAAACCTACCAATTCTTGATACCGAGTGTGGGATCATGACGTAATCACTGGTACGACCAATGTAGCGGAGTGAAGAACGTAAACAGTATGAGCTTTTTTCATTTGAATAGTTTTAAAAACTAAAATATACTGGCTTTTTCTTTATTTAGGGGTAGGATTCAAACCTCCGTTCCCGATTTCTCGGGACGGATAATAGCCCGACGAGCTTTTAAAAAAAAATTCTTCCATAAACAAAAAAAGCCCAACTGCGTGAGCAATTGGGCTTTCTTCTTTGTGGCGGGGGTAGGATTCGAACCTACGACCTTCGGGTTATGAGCCCGACGAGCTACCAGCTGCTCCACCCCGCGATGTATAAATTAGTAAAATTTCTTTGTGCTGAAAGAATAAATAAATCGTCTTTCAATCAGATTCTCAAGATACAATTCTTTAACGTCTCAAGTCAAGTAATAATTATCTTAATTTTGTGATTTATGATCGACCGTTGGGCATCTATTTACTATCTTGATTTAATAACAATTCTCCATTCTACATTTGTAAAAACCTTTTTTTTATGATCTCTACTAAAGACGCAATTACGCTAGAAGACAAATATGGCGCCCATAACTATCACCCACTGCCGGTTGTATTGGCTAAGGGAGACGGTGTATATGTATGGGATCCTGAAGGGAATCGATATTTTGATTTCTTATCCGCCTATTCTGCTGTTAACCAGGGGCATTGCCATCCAAAAATTATTGACGCCCTGAAAAATCAGGCCGAAACGCTTACACTCACCTCCCGTGCCTTTTATAATAATATATTGGGTCAATTTGAGCAGTATATAACAGAGTACTTTGGTTTTGATAAAGTACTGCCGATGAATACCGGCGCAGAAGGTGTGGAAACGGCCATTAAGCTTTGCCGAAAATGGGCTTATGAGAAAAAGGGAACTCCGGAAAATGAAGCAAAGATTATTGTCTGCAGCAACAATTTTCATGGCAGAACTACCACTATTATCTCTTTTTCAAATGATACCGATGCGCAAAAGAACTTCGGCCCTTACACTCCCGGTTTCGTAAAAGTTGAATACAACAATTTGGATCAGCTCGAAAAAGTACTAAAAGAAGAAACTATAGCCGGGTTTCTTGTAGAACCCATTCAGGGCGAAGCCGGCGTAATGGTTCCTGATTCTGATTACTTACAAAAAGCTCAGGCACTCTGTAAAAAATATGACGCTCTCTTCATTGCTGATGAAATACAGACCGGCATTGCACGAACAGGTAGCCTGCTTGCGGTTTGTGGCGATTGTACCTGCCGGGGACATTGCGAGCGTCAGCCGGAAACCTATGTAAAACCGGATATTTTAATTTTGGGAAAAGCCTTATCAGGCGGGGTTTATCCTGTATCTGCAGTTTTAGCGGATAATGATATTATGGACGTCATCAAACCGGGTCAGCATGGTTCAACATTTGGCGGAAATCCTGTTGCGGCAAAAGTGGCGATGGCTTCCCTTGAGGTTGTGCGTGATGAGAAGCTCGCACAAAATGCACGTAAACTTGGAAAAATATTCCGACAAGAGATGGAAACATTGGCTGAAGAGAGTGATTTGGTATTATCTGCACGAGGACGTGGACTGCTCAATGCTATTGTAATAAACGACTCTCCAGAGAGCAAAACGGCCTGGAATATTTGTGTTGCGCTAAAAGATAATGGCCTGCTGGCAAAACCCACTCATGGGAACATCATTCGTTTTGCCCCGCCATTGGTGATGAACGAAGATCAGCTCGCAAGTTGTATTTCAATCATCCGAAAAACTATCCTTGCATTTGAGAAGTAAATACTCATTATTATTCGTTGGAGCGATTAAAAATAAACCTGTAAAATTCTATCATGCAAACACTTATCAAACCGAAGAATGTCAGAGATGTCTTAAATAAACACATGTTAGCCGATGGCTACGATATGGTTTTGGATTTGGGAAAAAGTAAGGGAGCGTACCTGCATGATTCAATTTCCGGAAATGATTATCTCGACTTTTTCACTTTTTTCGCCTCCAATCCTTTAGGAATGAATCACGATCGCCTGGCTGCCGATCCCGATTTTATACAAATACTTGGCAAAGCTGCTATCAACAAACCTTCCAATTCCGATATATATACAGAAGAGATGGCCCATTTTGTGGAAACGTTCTCCAGGGTCGGTATCCCTGATTATATGCCCTATGCCTTTTTTGTATCCGGTGGAGCGCTGGCGGTTGAGAATGCACTGAAAGTGGCGTTTGACTGGAAGGTTCAAAAGAATTTTAAGAAGGGATATCGACAGGAAAAAGGCCATAAAGTTCTCCATCTTGATAAAGCATTTCATGGAAGAAGCGGCTACACGATGTCATTAACAAATACTGATCCAAAGAAAGTAAAGTATTTCCCAAAATTTGACTGGCCGCGAATTCACAGTCCGACCGTGCAATTTCCACTAAATAAAGAGAATATTGCAGATGCCGAACACCAGGAAAAAACAGCTCTTGCACAGGCTCGCCAATATTTTGAAACTTATAAAGATGATATCGCCTGTATTTTGCTAGAACCGATACAGGGGGAAGGTGGCGACAATCATTTCCGCATGGAATTCCACCAAGGATTGCGGGATTTAGCCGATGAATTTGATGCATTGCTGATTTATGATGAAGTACAGACAGGCGTAGGGTTAACCGGAAAATTTTGGGCTCACGAACATTATGTTGTGCCGGACATCTTAGCCTTTGGTAAAAAAGCTCAGGTTTGTGGAATTCTTGCAACCAATCGTGTTGATGAAATTGAAACCAATTGCTTTCATGTTTCATCACGAATTAACTCCACATGGGGAGGAAACCTGGTAGACATGGTTCGCTTTGATCGAATATTGGAAGTCATTGAGGAGGATAATTTAGTGGCTCACGCTGCTGATGCAGGTGCACACTTGCAAAATTTGATCACAGATTGGTCATCAGAGTCTGAGCATTTAACCAACCCTCGCGGTAAAGGACTCTTTTGCGCAATTGATCTTCCGGATACACACGCCCGTGATGCCGTTGTAAAAGAAGCTATGAAAAATAAGCTTATGATTTTAGGTTGCGGACCCAAAACCATTCGCTTCCGGCCGCCGCTTACCATCCAAAAAGATCAGTTGGAAGAAGGAGTTCATATTCTTAAAAAGAGTTTTAAAACTGCTCTTTCGAAGTGCCCTGTGGCAGAATAAAAAGACCTGTCAGCATACGCGGTGCCAGTGCTTTTCTGGTTCCGATCCCTCGGGGCCGTGTTTCTTTCTGACGCTGCAGATCCGGTTGGTGCTGTCAGGCTCGAAGTGTAGTTCAACTTTAAAGACACGCGAAGTCTTTTGAGACTTCGCGTGTCTTTGTCCTTACACCATTTGATGCGATTCGGGCTGAATAACAATCTCGTTTAGCACAGATTGCCCTGGCTGTGAAGCCGCATAATAGACCGCTTTTGCCACTTCCTGTGGAGTCAGCATTTTATCTTTTTGAACCCGCATATCTACTTTGGGATTATTCCAAAATTCAGTATCCACACCACCAAGATACAATAGGGAAAACTTAACATTTCCACGTCTCAGCTCTTCAACCAATGCTTTTGTAAAACCTGTAATCGCATATTTGGAAGCCGAATAGGCGGATGAATTTTTCATAACCGCTTTTCCTAAAATTCCCGGAAACATAATTACACGGCCTTTTTTGTTGGTGGCCATGTATCGTACCACTGCCTGTGTAACTAAAAATGTACCAAACACATTTACATCAAAAACTTCTTTGGCATCATCCGGTTTTACATCTAAAAGTGGCTGAATCAATCCTAAACCGAATGCATTTACCAACACGTCAATTTGGCCAAGGTCTTCTTCCACTTCGCGTGCCATGCTTGATACAGATGCGAGATCGGTCACATCTACCTCAATTACATATGCTTCACCGCCTCGATCATTTATCTCTTTCGCCTTCTCTTCAGCTTTTGATTTATTTCTTGCGGCGAGTACAACTTTTGCGCCGGCTTTTGCAAATAAGTCGGCACATGCCTGCCCAATTCCACCCGATCCACCAACAATTAATACAACTTGGTCTTCCATGTTCTGTAGTTCTTAATTTGATTTGCTTTGACTTTATTATGAAAGGATTGAGAATAGAATTTCGTTCATTTAAAACCACAGGGCGTACAAGGGACACAGAGAATTGTTTAGCACTTCAAGTCATGCCGGACTCCGATCCGGCATCTCCCAACTTTGTACGACTTAAAGGTCGAACCACGAGATTCAAAAGTAACATATAGGATAGTTCATAGAAGATAGATACTACTCTTGAGCTCTCGTTTTTAAATACAACAGGTCAGCGACCTGTGCTACCTACTTCTGACTCATTGCATTCGGGATAGCCGATTCATAAGCCTCAAGCATTGTAGCCACTGAAAGATCAATATATTCATCAACAATGAATTCAGCCCCACCCACTACACCTAATTCCTGAAAGGGTAGTTCATTGGATTCGAAATATCGCTCCAGCTCTCTGGCATTTTCCCGAGGAACTGTTACAACGACTCCGGATTGGGCTTCGCTGTAAAATACTTCTGAGACTGAACCGGTCAGCTCTTTAAGTGAGATATTTGCTCCAATTCCCGAAAACATTGCCATCTCTGCCAATGTGGTAATAATTCCACCATCAGATACATCATGAGCTGCATTTACCATCTGATTTTGAATCGCCTCTAGCAATACTTTCTGTAATTTTACTTCCAGATCAAGATCGAGGTACGGAGCATCACCGGTGGTTAAACCGTGTATATGCCTTAAATATTCAGTTCCGCCGATTCCCTTTCGCTCTCCACCTATGTAGTATACAATATCATTCTTCTCCTTAAAGCCGGGAGTCATAATGTCTTTTTCCACATCTTCAATGATACCCAGCATTCCTATTACAGGGGTTGGAAAAATTGCTCCTTTTGGGTTCTCATTATACAAACTCACATTGCCACCCGTTACAGGCGTGTTCAGCGCTCTGCATGCATCACCCATTCCGCCCAGTGCTTCTCTGAATGTCCAGAATACTTCCGGCTTGTGAGGATTTCCAAAATTCAGACAGTTAGTAATAGCCACCGGTTTTGCACCACTGCAAACTACATTTCGGGCTGATTCCACCACGGCAATCTGTCCGCCGCGCCGCGGATTCAGATACACATATCGTCCGTTGCAATCAGTTTTCACCGCCAGGCCTTTCTTCGTGCCTTTAATTCGAATCACACCGGAATCGGATGCGCCGGGAGCGTTCACCGTATTTGTTCTCACAGTAGTATCGTACTGCTCGTGCACCCATCGTTTTGATGCAATATTTGGCGAGGACAAAAGTTTCAATAAAGTTTCGCTATGGTCTTGAGGATGATCCAAATGCTTCAGATCTGCATTTTGGACTTCATCCAAATAAGTTGGCCGAACAGCTTCGCGCTCATACTGTGGAGCACCGCCACCCAATACCAATGAATCTGCGGGAATATCGGCTTTTACTTCGCCATCTTTCCAGTAGGTTACGTTATCTCCTTCAACCACTTCGCCAATAACAATGGCGTTTTGATCCCACTTCTCATACACATCAATAATTTCCTGTTCTCGGCCTTTTTCTGCCACAATCAACATTCGTTCCTGACTTTCACTTAGCAGCAATTCATAAGCTGTCATACCGGTTTCGCGCATCGGCACTTTATCGAGATTTATTCGCATACCGCTTTTTCCTTTGGCTGACATTTCGGATGATGAACAGGCAATCCCCGCTGCTCCCATATCCTGCATTCCAACTACGGCGCCGGTTTTCAGCGCTTCAAGGCTGGCTTCAAGAAGCAGTTTTTCTGTAAACGGATCACCAACCTGAACACTTGGCCTTTTCGCCTCACTCTCCTCGCTTATCTCTTCAGAGGCAAACGTTGCACCATGAATTCCATCGCGACCTGTGCTTGATCCTACAATAATCACCGGATTCCCCAAGCCCTCGGCAATCGCTGATGCAGTTTCGCCAACCTTCACGATTCCTACACTCATGGCGTTCACCAATGGATTGCCTTCGTAGGCCTCATCAAAATAAATTTCACCGCCTACAACCGGCACACCAAATGAATTCCCGTAATCAGAAATACCCCGAACCACGCCATCCAACAGGTAACGGACTCTCGGTTCATCCATTGATCCGAATCTCAAGGAGTTTAGTGAGGCAATCGGTCGGGCACCCATCGTAAAAATATCTCTGTGAATTCCACCCACACCTGTAGCTGCACCCTGGTACGGCTCAATTGCTGAGGGGTGATTATGACTTTCTATTTTAAAAGCACAAGCTAATCCATCGCCAATATCTACCAATCCTGCATTTTCCTCACCGGCATCCACCAGCAGCTGAGGACCGGAACGTGGAAGCTTCTTAATTTCCAGAATAGAATTTTTGTAGGAGCAGTGCTCACTCCACATCACAGAATAAACCCCTAACTCTGTAAATGTTGGTGTGCGGCCAAGAAAAGATTTAATCTTTTCAAATTCCTCTTCAATAAGCCCGTGTTCAAGGGCAAGTTCTAGTGTTACTTCAGGTTCCTGAACTAATTGTGTAGACATAGTTGATTGATGGTGTGCATGAAATTTATTTCAATCTTAAAAATACGAATTCTTTGTCTTCTATTCTTTGAAAAGAGTAGGACGATTTGAACTGTATATGGCTCTTTAAAACCTGTATTGAATTTATGATCTTTTCCAAATATCAAGAAAGAAGGCTCCCCTAATGAGGGCTCATTTTTTGAACGCGTAGCGAACAACACGTAAGTGAAATTTAGAGGGGTGCCTATTTCCACAATCTGATGAACATCCCCCTCAATCCCCATTTTCTAAGGGGACTTTTGCGTTCTTGATTTAACAATCAAAATCAAAGTTTTACAGATTCAAAATGGTTAAAAGTTCATCAAAATTTTCAAACTCAAAATCAGAGATATCCTCTTCTCCGTTTTTAGTAATCAAAGCTGTGTACCAGGCTGTTTTCCAGCCCGCATTTTTCCCCCCTACAATATCTGATGAGTAAGAATCTCCCACATATAAGATCTCATCGCGTGGTACGCCTGCAGCTTCTGTGGCGTGATCGAACACCAATGGGTGGGGCTTCATTTTACCAACATCTTCCGATACAATCATTACATCGCTGTAGCGGTCGAGTGATAAATGTTTGTACTTCTTTAGCTGTGTTTCTTTAAATCCATTGGTGATGAGTCCAACGTCGAATCTATCGGATATTTTTGCAAAAGATTCCTCTACTCCATCAACCCAACTCCAGTATTTCTGATAGTTTTGCATATAGCTATTGCCAATTTCCGTGCTACGGACTGCAGATAAGTTTAGCTGAAGCATGGTATCATTAAATCGTGAAAACTGAAGCTGATGGCGATCCACCAATCCTTTCTGATACTGACCCCAAAGATTATGATTTACTTCTTTGTACTTACTAAGCCAGGTATCAAGCTCCACTTTTTGGAGTTCCGGATACTGTTCGTAAGTGGCTTGTTGAGCTTTTGATTCGGCGCTTGAATGATCAAGCAATGTATTATCCAAATCAAAGTAGATATAGGATGGCTTCATTGAGCTTTTTGATTGAGAAGGTAAGGTGCTTAGCCTGTAAGGGCAATTCATGAATTGCCCTTACAGGCTAACTGCCACTTTTCAAGCTGCACAACCACATCAATCACTTCTGCCCAATCGTTGCTTTCATTTCTAAGTCGCTTTTTAGCGTTCTGTTAACCGGACATTTGTGAGATATCTCCAAAAGCTTGTCCAACTGTTCCTGACTCAAGTCTCCTTTCACGACAATCTCTTTTTCGATCCAATCGATCTTTGCTGAATTTTCATCACAATGTTCACAATCGCTGGCGTGGTCTTTAAAATAACGAAGCTCTACGTAGATATCATCAACCGGCCACTTCTTTCGATCCGCGTACATTTTCAGAGTGATTGCCGTGCATGATCCAAGAGACATCAACAGATAATCGTATGGGTCAGGCCCCTGATTTGTGCCGCCTACTTCTTTAGGTTCATCGGCGATAAGTTCGTGACTACCTGCCGTTAATACCGTTTTAAAATTCTCTTTACCATGATGAATGTGAACAATTTTTTTGGCTGAATCTGATGACATATTAATCTATTATTTGCTGTTTATGGAACTAGTACTGTGAGAATTCCGGCAGCTCTTACTGTAAATTCAATTTTTAAAAGCCGGTTACTTTCTCAACTTTAACATAATTATTTTCACCTTTTAACTGACGCATTAAAATATCTAGTAAATGCAATTGAATAAGCTATTCCCACCTGCAATAAAACTTACTCCTCAGGAATTGACTCACTCACTGTTCTTCTCATCTCTCGCCCTCTGCTTAATTTTTCTTCAAGACTATTCAGTTTTTCTTTTGCCCTGTTAATTTTATTCATTCTTTCGGTGAATACCTCATCAGAGACACGGCCTTCACTCCGTGCATTTTCTAAATTTCTCTCGGCATTCTCAATACGTTCACGGGCCACTTCCGCTTTATCGCGTCCTTCCGACTCAGCTGATTCAAGTTCCTCTGCTCTATTGAGACGCTTCTGTCTGGCTTCTTCTGAAATTTGTTGACCAAAAGCACGTCCACCTTCCCGTGCCTGACGCGAAATTTCCTGTCCGCGTTCTCGCTGATCAACCGCCCGATTTTGACGCATAGCCTCTCCGCGACTCCTTGCTGTATCGGCAGCTACCGGACTGGCTCGTTCCGTTCTTTCACGAAGTGTATCTGCACTTGCCGTAGTATCGTTTCCTGCCTGTTCTGAACGATCTCTATTCGTATTTCCCGATTTTCCCTGAGCTAATACGGATGAGTCCATTACAAGAAGCAGCAATATCACTTTAATGAAAATCAATATTTTTAGCTTTTTCATAAGTATTTCCATTAATCTAATTCTTCGAGTAAACTATCCAATTCATCCACAGTTTGTTCAATATCTTCTTTCAATGCTTCCATCTCTATTGAGAGGCTATCCGTTACTATACCTATATCCTCTTGAGCATATTCTTGACTTTGTGAATCTCCTTCACATGCTGAAAATAGTAGCATCATGGTGAGTACTAGTAAACCAATAACTTTTTTCATTGTACTCTACTCGTATTTTTCTGTTTAATTCGTTGAAACTAATATGCTTATTAATTCTGTAGAATCCA
The DNA here is from genome assembly GCA_041747055.1 of Balneolaceae bacterium. Classification (GTDB taxonomy): domain Bacteria; phylum Bacteroidota; class Rhodothermia; order Balneolales; family Balneolaceae; genus SW132. Next base: position 4,503 of record JBGTFX010000304.1, on the reverse strand, counting down.
TTGTTTACTATAAATTAACTTAATGCATTGTTTACACATTCCTAACATTCCCACCATGATTACATAACAGACGATTGGTTACTTGTTCAAAAACAATCATCTGCTATGGTAAAACGAAAACTCGACATCGTGGTTCTCTCTGATGTTCACCTTGGATCGGTTGGATGCCACGCCCTGGAATTGCTTCAATATCTTAATTCTATCGATCCAAAAGTCATCATTTTAAATGGCGATTTTATTGACGTATGGAATTTCCGGAAATACTATTGGCCTGAAGCACACATGATGGTTCTTCGATCGTTGCTGACTATGATGACCAATGGCGCTGATGTCTACTATATCACCGGAAATCATGACGAAGTTTTGCGCAAAGTTTCAAGCCTTCAGCTGGGTCCTCTTATCATTCGCGATAAGCTGGTTCTTGAACTAAATGGTGAAAAAGTGTGGATTTTTCACGGCGATATTTTTGACGTAAGCATCAAACATTCCAAGTGGATTGCTAAAATTGGCGCTCGCGGCTACGACCTTCTCATTGTGCTGAACCGGCTCGTGAATTGGTTTTCCATAAAAATGGGAAAGGGGAAAATTTCAATATCAAAACGCATCAAAGACAGTGTAAAAAAGGCTGTTCAATTTATTGACAATTTTGAAAATACAGCCATAGAACTCGCTATCGATCAGGGGTACGATTATGTGATTTGTGGACACATTCATCAGCCGAAAATACGTGGTTACGAAACCGATAAAGGGTCAGTGATTTATATGAACTCCGGCGACTGGATTGAAAATCTAACGGCTTTAGAATATCTAGAAGGTTCATGGAATATGTATAAATACACAGAAGAAGAATTTCAACAGGATGAACGAATCGAAAAAATCATCTTTAACCGAGTTCGAAGCTCTAAAATGGTAATTGGATGAACATTTTATATGGAATACAGGGAACCGGTCACGGCCATATTAGCCGGGCAAGGGAAATTCTTCCGCTTTTGGCTGAAAAAGCAAATGTGGAAGTACTCATCAGCGGATACAACTGCCACATGAATATTGAGGATATTGAAATTACTCGCAAACGCGGAATTAGCCTCGCATACGATTCCAAAGGGGGTGTATCCTATTTACAGACCGCTTTACAATTAGATCCGATTACATTTTTGAAGGATGTTCAGCAACTTGATATAAAGCGTTACGATCTTATTATCTCGGATTATGAACCCATCACCGCTTGGGCCGCTTCAGCAGCTGGTAAATCGTCTGTAGGTCTTAGTCACCAATCAGCGTTTATCTCCGACAGGAGCCCCCGGCCTGAAAAATACTCCATCCTCGCGGAGCAAATTTTGAAGCGATTTGCTCCCTGCAGTACTCCCATAGGTTTTCATTTTTTACGGTATGATAAATTCATAGAACCTCCCATCATCCGGCAGGACGTGCGAAATTTATCACCCCGAACAGGCAGTCATATATCTGTATATTTGCCTGCATTTGATCATCAAACATTGACAACCATTTTTCAGCGACATGAAGGAGTAGAGTGGCATGTTTTTTCTCCACTATGTAAACAAGAATACACCAGGAGAAACGTAAGTGTAAAACCTGTTGGTAATCTTCCTTTTTTGAAGAGCGTAGAAAATTCCATTGGTGTGATGACCAGCGCCGGTTTTGAAACTTGTGCCGAGGCAATGTATTTAAAAAAGAAGCTGATGGTTCTGCCAATCAAAAACCAATATGAGCAACTATGTAATGCCGCTGCACTTGAGAAAATGGGAGTTCAGGTAGTCTATAATTTGAGTCAGGAATATGATCAGGCTATTAAAAACTGGCTAAAAGATTCAATCATTATAAATCTTCCGGAAATTGCAGATACCAAAAAGCTGACTCATAAATTAATCAAGCATGCTACGGGAGAAGCCGTGCCTGCTTAAATATCCAAGTAACGTTCGCTCAATATTTTGATGTGATGGATTTCGTGTCCGCAGATAATCATTCCTAAAGCACGAACCGTAAAATCTACATCACTTGCAGTCCCTCGTTTTTTCATCATATGTTGTGTAAAAGAAGAAAATAAAGCAATGGTAGATTGCCGAACAAGGTTGTATTCATTCAGTAAATCAGCCGCAGACCTTTCTTCAAAATTGGCCTGTTCTACATAATGATCCTGTTCAAATCCCGGCAGTGGATTCTTATCACCTCTTGAAAACGCCAGTGCACGAAATGCCATCACTCGTTCTGTATCTGTGATATGCCCGATCATTTGCTTGATGGACCATTTACCGGGTTCGTATCGATACATCATCTCCTTATTTGTCAGCCCTTCAATCACAGCCGGCAACGTCTCTTTTCCGGATTTCATTTGAGCCATTAACGACTTTCCTTCACAGTGATCAATGTAAGTAGCGTAGAAAGATCCGTACTCATCTTTTGAAATTTGTTCTGCAGAAATATCATTCCCAAAGGTATAGTTGCTCAATTATTTATCCTTTCTATGTTTGTTTGATGACAGATTACCGTTTTTATATTTCAAATAAAAAAGGCTCCAAAATTGTGGAGCCTTTGGAGCCAAAAGTGACGATACCGAAAAGGGTGACATTCTGAATTTATTTTCAGAATCTCCTGGCGTTGATAGGTCAGGAGATGCCGGATCGGGGTCCGGCATGACCATTCTACTCAATAGAGTGAGATTTCAATACAGTTCTTGACTGCTGAGTATCACCTGAATAGCCGGTCATTTCGTAAGGCATCATCACGCCGCTGCCTTCACGCCAGTCGGAAGAAACCATTCTCACATCGACAGTGCCACCCGCTTGAGGATCAAATTGACGATAACTGGTAATCATCGGCAGATTTGTCTCCGGATCAAGAAAAAGATTCAGAATTATTTCGTCATTTATACGAAGATGAGCGTATTCTTCGCCATCCATCTGTTCCATTCCCATATAATCAACGCTTAGATTATCCTTGTTTATAGCCAGGTAGATGTGATTTCGATAAAGTTCAGCCAATACCTGCTGTTTTTGTGCAGGTTGCATCGGCATTTCATTTCCCCCCATCATCATTTTCCCTTCACCATTTTCAAGCTGCATGGTTATTTGGCCCATAGGTGCATTTAGTTCAGAAATCAACTTTTCTGTATCAAAGTTTATGGTCTGCTTTAATCCAATAACCATTTCCCCTTGAGGAGTCTGAATCATGTTGTCCGCTTCAAAGATTAAATCTCCATCAACTGAACCTTGTGAAAGAACTGCATTTGCCATTCTATTCAACCACTCTCTCCCGGCCACATTATCACCGGCTAAAACTTCCTGCTCTTCGCGTGATTCACGAATGGTAATATCCACTTCCTGTACATCTCCGAATTGTTCTAACTGATTCCCCAATTCATCGCTATTTCCTACAACCAAAATTCTCATTTGGTTTGGTTGCATATATTCATTGGCTACGCGCTGAATATCCTCGGGCGTTACAGACTGCAATTCTTCGATATATTGTTCAAATGCATCCGCGGGCAAACCAAGATATTCATTACTCATCCGCTGGTTAAGTACACTTTGGCGACTGTCGGTTCGGAAAACAAGCGAGTTAAGAATTGCATCACGCGTATCCTTCAGTTCACTGTCACTTACCGGTTCTTCCTGTAGTTTTATCATTTCCGTGCGGACAGATTCAATTGCTTCAGCCGTTGCTTCACTACGAGTAAAAACACCTGCAAAGAACTGACCCGGATAGAGAGTACTACTACCATAATTGCCAAAAACAGCATATGCCAGACCTTGATCAGATCTAACATTCTGAAAAAGCCTACCGGAAAAACCACCGCTCAATACTTCATTCATAGCCTGAAGAGCTGCATAATCGGGATTATCGCGCATTCCTCCGATGTGCCCCATCAGAATAACTGACTGATTTACGTCTCTCTTATCCACAAAATGGATAGAGGAGTCAAAGTCATAGTGAACTTCAGGGAAATCCAGTTCATTCTCTTCACCTGCCGGTATACCTGTAAATACTTCTTCAAGTATCGGTTTGATCTCTTCCGCATCAAAATCACCTACCAGGCCAATCATTAAATTTTTACCGGTGTATGCTTTTCGATGAAACTCAATTAAATCATCACGTGTGATAGCATCAAGCGTAAAAAGTTCGGTTACCCTTGCCTGTGGAGAGTTTTCTCCATAAATCAGCTTACTGAATTCCCGAAATCCTACTTGTTGGGCATTATCGTTTCTGCGGGATATTCCTGATTTTTGCTGTCTTATCGCAAGGTCAATCTTCTCTTGTGGTAGTAATGGGTTCATCATAACATCCACTAAAACCTGCAACAGGTCCGGAAAATCCTCTTTTAAACTATTCATTGAAACCGACCCACTGGGAGTTCCCATTCCAAACTCAATACGGGCAGCTAAATCTTCCAGCAGTTGATTGAGTTCATTTTCGGGATAGGTTTCAGAACCTCCGTTTCGCATTGCATTGGTCATAATTGAAGATAGGCCGAGCTTATCTTCAGGC
>JBGTFX010000303.1:0-13345 GCA_041747055.1 Balneolaceae bacterium | reverse complement strand
GCAATAAGTTCGGCCCCGCTATCCAAATGAAAGTGGACGGGCAGGTTCCGGTGCTCGTAGGCAATATCGGTAAACTTGCCGCTTTGGGATTTCATATTGCCGTTGGGGTCGTAGGTGAAGCTTGAACTGAAGGCATCCCAGCCCACAGGGTTAACATCAGTGGTATCAGCACCCAACAGACGGATATTATCTACATAATAAACCACCGAGTCAACCCCGCTTATCTCACGGATGTTGAACCGGTGCACCACGTGACCACCGGGGTTAAACTCATCAAAGTCGAAAGACAGCGTGGTCCACTGCCCGGCAGGTACGCTGCCCCAGATCACGCGCTCGAAGCTGTCCCCGTTGTCGTTGTTGACGAACAGGTCCATGGATACCCCGCTTGGAGCATAGATCTCAAATTCAAATGTATGGTAGTCGGCCGGGCTGATGTCCACCGGCTCGTCCCAGCTGCCGCTTCTCAGGCTTAACGATCCCCACCCATCCTGGATCACTTTCACCGAGGTGGTCCCTTCAAAGACTTGTTCGCTACTGGTATAATCAATAATCGCACTCCAGGATGTGTCTATCCAGGGGGCAATTAGGGCATCTTCATAGACCAAGGTTTCAGTGACATTGGTAATAGCGTCATCGAGCTGCACCAGCCGGTTCCCACTATAGGTGTAACTCAGGTTATCCACCATGGCTCCGACTTCATCGCGGCGCTGAAGCGAGAGGATGTTGCCGGTGGCGTCGTAGCTAAGGCCGTTCACATCAAAGGAGGTGCTTTCCGTGGCGGAGGAACCGTAGCGGTAATCAGCTCCCGTCAGGCGGTTCAAATTATCATACTCATACAGGTACCGGTAATCATTATGACCGGTTAATTCTATATCCGGGTTGTAAAAGCGTGACATGGCAATGTTTCCGTTTTTTTGGTAGCTGTACGAAGCGGCAAAGCTTCCGGCCGGGCTGTCCACCGAGTTGATGGACGTAACCCAGTCACGGATATTATAACCATAATCGGCCTGTTTTCCACCTTCGTAAATAATTTTGTCAACCGCACCGGTGGGGGTGTAGGTGTAGGTGACTTCCGGAGTGGCGGGCTGGATGCCGGTGGTGGAGATTAAATAAATGTACAAAAATGTAAACAGTTCATATCAGTTACCTCCGCGGTTGGTTTGAACATGAGTTATGTTCAGATACTGCCGGGAGTAGTTTGAAAAGCAAGTTGTAAATTCTTAAAAAAAAAATTTCTACACCTAGTATTATCATTCTTTGCATTCAACAATTAATTTTTCACTAAATAATTCATTTATTGAAAATGAATCAGAATCACTATTTAATGAATAGTTGCTCACTCCGATTGAGACAGGCCTCCTCTCGAAAGGCAAAAAAATAACATTGTCTGACATTCTCAAATCGGGTTTCTCAGGAACAACTTTTTTAAAATCAATCATATAATATAAATGAACTTCAAAATAATAAGAATCATTTTTTAATGCTTCCGTAAGAATTCTACTTAATATAATTTTTATTTTCTTTTCTGATTTTGACTTTACTTCAATTAATTTTGGGAAAAAATCAAACTCTGGAAAACCACCTTTATGACCTCTCGATTTTTTCCCAATTTCTTCATTCAAAGGAAAAAACCACACCATGTTCACTAAATATGTATCATCAGGCAATCCCAATATCATGTCTTTTTCATCAATGATACCATTTACCTCCCAAAATGAACCGTAAATATAATATGGAGTGTCCGATTTATTGTTGATAGTAATATTAAGTGACAGAGATTCGTTTTGATCTATTTTACAGTCTATATTAAGATTGTCATTTTCATTACCGCCAAAAAATAATAAAATCAGGAGAAGTGTAATTGAAGTTAACATCAGTTTCCTCTAAAGTTTTTAACTGCTTGATTTTCATGTTTGATAATCGCGTTTATAAGCCTCGTGTTTCTATCTACATTTCCTTGGGGTGGAATATCATGAATCCATGGTAATCCCTGAATAAAGAATCTGGCGTGGCCATAAATTTCGTGAGCAGTAAATTTAGCTCGGGTTTCAGAATTACTTCTAGAATTAATTGTGACTTCAACTCTATCAGTAACACTTTGAAAATTTGAGCCATCTGGTGCAAGTGTAAATCCACGGTACAACTCATCTAGATTCTCAGTTTTAATATTGCCATTAGCATCTCTAAACGATAATTCCGTCGCAGTACCAAGTTGAACAATCTGTTCAGCTTGTGATACTTCTACAAAAGCCTCAATGTTTATATCATTAATATCCAAGTCAGATATAGCTTTAGTAAAAGCATCAATATCAACTTTACCTGATTTTTCAAAAACTACAAACTCTCGAACTTCAGTAGGTAGTGTATTTAAAAGGTCTTGTCTGGCTAAATCATCAAGTACAATAATACTATCCCCATTCACATCAATAAACCCAACAGGATTATTTAGGGCATAGCTATAGGGCGAATGAGAAGGATACTTATCCGCAAACCGGTCGGGGGAAGGCCAGCGGCCGTAGATGGCCATCAAATCCCGCTGGCCAAAGTGGTACCAACCCGTTTGGTCGTCCAGCTCCTGGCCGGAAAATTGTTCATGGGCTTTATCACCGGATACGTATTGCCGCTGGTCCATTGGAACGCCCCACGGGTCGTAGTCGCGGTTCTCTATTTCAACACCGGTCTCATCAACCACGGCGCGAACCGAACCCAGCAGGTCGGAGATGTAATACCGCTTGTCGCCGCTTGCACTGATGGCTCCGCTGCTGGCCACTACCCGGCCAAAGGTTCCGTTACCGTGAAGGTTCATAAACTGAAGGTCTCCGTTGCTGATTACTGCCAATGTACTTAATCCGTCTCTTACGTAAAAGTCCCAGGTGGTTCCTGATGGCATCTGTACTTCCTTCAAAATGCGCTGGCCTTCGGCGTTGTAGTTGGCAATCTGTTCCACATCACCGTCCAGGTAGGTATGAATGCTTAAATTCCTGTGGTCGTAGGCAATGTCACTAATGGATGGATTGCCTGTCATGGAAACGAGGTTTCCGTTCAGGTCGTAGCTGAAAACCCCTGTTGCACCATCCCATGAGGTGGGTTGCCCGGCAGCGTCGGTGATGGCCGTTAGCTGGTTATTGGCATTGGTGTAGCTGTAGCTCATATCATCAATCAAGGTGCCTGCCGCCCCGTAACGCTGCATAGACAGGATGTTGCCGTTGGCATCGTAGGCGATGCCGGCCAGGTCAAAGGCGTTGGGGTTGGAGCTGTCCAGCTTGAAATCGGCAGATAGTAAACGGCCGGGATTGTCGTAGGTATAGTCATAAGTGTACTTACGGTGAGAATCGGTCAGGTTACCGTTAAGGTCAATATTGGGATTCCAGAAACTGGCCCAGTTGATCCGGCTGTTTTTCTTGTAATCGTATTGAGCCGCAAACGGAGAGCTGCCTGTACTGTCAATGTTATTGATGTCGGTCAGCCTGCCGCGGATGTCATAGCCGTGGGTGATCGTGGTATTACCCCGATAGGTAATCTCATCAATTGCTCCGGACGGAGTGTAGGTGTAGGTGACTTCCGGGGTTTCCGTATCGGCGATCCCGTCGGTAGTTACGGTTACACTGGTCAGCTGCCCCAGCGGGTTGTATTCGTAGTGCTGGTATAGGGTTTCGCTGCCTACCTGCACTTTCATCCGGGTCACCTCGCCCAAGCGGTTGTAGTCGTATGCCAGGTGGGTATCCCAGTCGCGGTTGTCGCCGGTCCAGGTCCATTTTTCGGCCGGTAATCCTTCCTCGTTGTAACTGAATAATTCCACCTGCCATGGGTTGGTGGCGGCAATGGTGCTGATCCCGTCGCTGCTTTGTGAGATCAGCGATGCATCAATGGAGGCACTGAACGTTGATCCGGATTCAACGTGGAACCCTGGCTTCAGGGTAATTGTCTCACCGGCCTTTAGCGTAAGCGAGCCCAAGGTATCTACCACCGTATTTCCCACCGTAATAGTAGTTGCTGCGAGGTAGGTTTCATCCCCGGTAATGTTCATACCGTCCAGGTTCGACGATTCGGCCACACCCTCTTCGGCAAAACGCCAGGCACGGGCCGTTAGCTGCCCCATCGTGTTGACAACGGTTTTCCCGTCTATTTCACCGGCAAACAGGCTCCACGGGTACTCCGTTGTGGAGGGCTTGCTGTCATATTCATGGACCCCCCTCCAGTTGATATTGTCTGATTCCTGTAGCGGGCTGCTCTCCGGGTCAAGGCTTGACCATTCGGCTCCAAACAAACCCTCTACCAGCGGGCGATGGGCAAAATCGTAGGTAGTAAAACCAACCATATTATCGTCCGCCTGGTTGGCATCCCGGGTAAAACGCAGGTTCCCGACTGCGTCATAAGCGTACCTGGCCGAACCGGCATCAGGGCTGATTTTCCTGACCAGGTTCCCCCTGGTGTCATATTCATACTCGGTTATCATGTTTTCATTCCCGGTAAAATAAGTGGGGTGGTATACTTTTGTTACCCGGTCCAGCAGATCATATTCAAATTGGGTACGAATATTTTCCCCAGCCGGATCACCCACGGTAAGAATTGTTCTGCCCCACCCGTCAGTATACGTCCGGTTTACCAGGTTCTCTTCATCGGACATTTCCGTAAACTTCAAATGGGCTGTATTCCCTGTACCGGTATGGTAGGTGAAATTTATCGCCCCCTGCATGTCTTCTCCACCTTCGGGGATTGTATGTAACGGAAAGTTCAGCGGATTATCCTCGTAAAGTTGTTCACTGAAAGCATAACTGTTGTTGTAGTAAAATTCAGCAAGATTTTCATAATCAGATACATATCCTATGCCACCGGGCATGGGTGAAGCCTTCCAAATTTGCCATTCGCGCCCTCTGCCATCATAATCCACAGAGCTTACAATCGTATCCTCACCGTTCGCTGATTGTACCTGTACCATTCGTCCCAGGCCGTCAACATATTCAACTGTTTTGCGGATGTTACCGGCCATTGCGTAGCTCTGTGTTTCAATCCTGTTTGGATTTGATGCGGAAAAACTTTCTCCTGTAATTATATATTCGAAATTTTGTAATATTTCGCTTTCGGTTTCCACTGACTGAAGGCGATTAAAAGCATCGTAGTTATAGAATAGGGAAATACCGTTTTCATCAATCAGCTGCACCGGCAATCCTTTATCATTATATACCGCTTCCAAAACAAGGTTCATCCCTGTGGGGTTTACTCTTTTTACTTCAGTGAGCTTTGTACCGGTGTGATCATATTGATAGCGAATACTATTTCCGTTGGCATCCGTCACTTTTAAAACATTTCCCCACTGGTCGAATTCATCATAGGTAATTATAGGTATTACCATACCGCGGCCGAGACTGAATTCTGAGGAAGACGCTATTGTATTCCCACCCGTAATTTCAATAAAGTAATTTCCATCAGGAAGATTTTCCGGAATTGCCCATGTAAAAGAATGCCATTCTTTGCTATCAGGGTCAGAAACTACATGGTAGCTGTAGCCGGATGAAACTGTTTCCAGAGCCTCTCCTTTCAGGTAGATAGACACCTCGTCAATATTGCTTGCAAATTCAATCCCCATTGTACTTCCAGGCTGATAACCGCTATTCGCTGCAGGAGATTTAATGCTTATGTAATCTTTAAAGGAAATCATAAAAGGGTCTGATGTATCCTTCACCCCCTGATCGTCAAGAATTTTCACCCTATACATCTCCCCCTCTTTTATAATGCCATTATCCGGTAGTGTATTACTGATATTCCACAAGTAATAACCGGAATTTTGCGTTGTATACATATTCACCTCATTTGCAATAACACCCACCAGTTCTTCATCGGCATTAAGCAATTCAATACTCAAAAATCTATCAGGCTCATTCGATTCCCAAAATATTTGTTGTGTTTCGTCAATTTTCCATACATCATTATTATTTGGAGATATTAATGAAAAATATAGAGAGGTTATTATAAATTCATCACTTACCTGCCCGGTAGAACCTCCAGTTTCTGTTATTTTTACCCGGTAATTATTACCACCCTCTATTCCGTACGGAATTTTCCAGTTAAAGAATCCCTCATTTGCAACAGAAGAAGTTATCAGATCTTCCACTTGATTGTCCCGGAGCAATTCAATCTCCACTGTCCCGCCGGTGTAATTACTTTCCCATTCTATATTTAGTGTATCACCTTCTGCAATATCCATACCGACGGACGGAGCAGTAATTGCAAGGGTTTTTTCGAGGGTTATATTTTGTACAAACGTTGTAACACTTGTATCGGACGTATTTCTCAACCGAACTTGAGTTGACGACACATAATCACTTCCTGATGGTGTGGCCCAGGTTTTGGATGATGCTGACAAAGGCACCGTGTCTATATAAATCCAGTTGTCCTGTGCGTTCCTGTAGTGCAGTTCAATGTTTCCGGCGGTCAAATTGTGCTCCCAGGAAAATGTATGGTTCTGGCCTGCAGTTACTGAACTATTGTTCCCGCCTGTTACAGTAATATTCTTGCTCTCAATTTGAAATTCATCACTAAAACCCTCAGGGGTTTCCAAATCAGGATCTGCATCTGAAATTCGAATGCGGTAAAACCCGCTGCTGAATCCGCTCCAATCCACAACCCAATCAATCCACTTCTTATCATTAAATGCTGAATTGTTAATCTCGTGCACCAATTGTGTTGTGCTGCTAGTGACTAACTCAATTTTAACATTTTGGGGATTATAGTTATCCTCCCACTCTATCCGCAGAGGTTCCCCTTCAATTGCCAACTCACCGGAAACTGGCTTGATAACATTGATGAACTTTTCAGTCAGTGAAAAAAGCCCACTGTTATCACTTACACTATCATTTAAATCGGAAATTTTAATACTGTAATCACCGCCATTGGATACCCCCTGGGGAACCACCCAATCAAATGATCCTGAAGACCCGCTATTTGGTGCCGAAGATGAGATCGTCTGATTAAATGATCCTCCTTTATGCAGTTCCAGTTTAACCGGTTCGGTGCTGTAGTTAGCATTCCACCGAATCGGCAGGGAATTCCCTTCTACTATATCCATGCCGGCGGACGGAGCAGTAATTGTAAGGGTTTTTTCGAGGGTTATATTTTGTACAAAAGTTGTAACACTTGTATCGGACGTATTTCTCAACCGAACTTGAGTTGACGACACATAATCACTTCCTGATGGTGTGGCCCAGGTTTTGGATGTTGCTGACAAAGGCACCGTGTCTATATAAATCCAGTTGTCCTGTGCGTTCCTGTAGTGCAGTTCAATGTTTCCGGCGGTCAAATTGTGCTCCCAGGAAAATGTATGGTTCTGGCCTGCAGTTACTGAACTATTGTTACCGCCTGTTACACTAACATATTTGCTCACAATTTGAAAAGCATCACTTACCCCGGGGATTTCTGAACCGGAATTTGTATCTGAAATTCGAATGCGGTAAAACCCGCTGCTGAATCCGCTCCAATCCACAGTCCAATTAATCGAACCATCGTTGAATGCTGAATTGTTAATCTCGTGCACCAATTGTAACGTACTGCTATTGACTAACTCAATTTTAACAAGTGAGGGATTATAGTTATCCTCCCACTCTATCCGCAGAGGTTCTCCTTCAACTGCCAACTCACCGGAAGTCGGCTTGATAACATTGATCGATTTATGAACAATACTGAAGTTTGGACTCAAATCTTCTGCATCACCATTCACTTCAGAAATATGGATTTGGTATTGATTACTTTCATCCAAATCCGCAGGAATTGACCAACTGAATGAACCGTTATTCGATGTTGTTGAAGAAATGGTTCCATCTACCGTACCGTTTTTAAAGAGCCGTATTCTAACATTACCTCCCGAATAATTACTATTCCATTGAATAGAAAGTTGATCGCCCGCAAAATTACTCGTAGATGAACCCGGAGCAGTAATATTTATTTCATGTACAGAACTTGCAATTGTGAACATAGGACTAAGATCACTGCCATCATTCGATGAGACTTTTACTTGGTAATCATTCCCCGGTGTAATTCCGGAAGGAACAGGCCATAAATACCATCCATTATCTTCCGTATTTATTGCAATCGTATTCATAAAATTTCCACTCTTATATAACTCTATGGATACTGAACCTCCACCCGGATCAAATGTACCTCCACCAAGTTGACTAAACCAATGAATTTCTAAAAGCTGACCCTCTTCAACAACGGTATCGGAATTTGGAGAAAGCACAGTCAACTGAGCCCAGGTAGGGTTATGGCCTGCCAAACAAATAATGAGTGAAAAAAATAATGGCTTAACCCATCTTTTTATGTAATTAATTTTATAGCTCTTCATATGTTTTTTATTCATTACTATTAAAAACCGGGATTTGAGGATCACCACCTATCCAGACCCACTTACTTCCCGGCCTCCATTTTTCCCCGTCATTGTTCCAAAGTGTCCAACTTTTATCAACTACATCTCCCTTCTCGTTACTTATTGTTACCGAATAAGGCTGAGAGAGCATATTTATTGATGCCATTGGGGTATAATTAATCCCGTTACCATTGTCAGTTACTTCATGTGCATATTCAAAATTAGTTTTACGAATTTCATTATCAGAGTTTGTTTCTGTAATACTTCTCAGCAGTCTAACCTGGCTTGAAGCCTGGTAATAATCATAATTTGTTTTTGTAACCAGCTCCTCTCCACTTGGCCTAAACTCACTCTTTATAGTTTGAGCTACATTCATAAATCCTGTGGTATGTACATTTACCGTAGTGTAATATAAATTGATGTTTTCCCTGCACGACCCACCACAGTTACTTTCACTATAGCTGCTAACATTAGTTGACAATGTCCTCAACTCAACCCCGGGAAATAATTTTGGTTTCTCTTTTAACATTACAAACTCATAAGAAAATTCTTCCGACTGAATCAGTTCATTTGAGCTACTGTATAACTGCGATTTAAGTTGTTTACCTCTTGCCCAATCCTGGGTAGCAGTGATGATATGAGAGGTAAAAAGTTGATTTTCAAAAACAATCTCATTAAAATCAGGAACCTCAACCGGTGAACTGTAAACATATCGGTTTTTTCCAAACTCACCGTTCTCTCCATAAAGCTCAGTTACTTCTCTGTAGCCCACTACAGAGCCGTGAGTAGTAGACAAAGGCATAAAACTACCCGTTTGTAGTCTTGAAATCACTCCCAGGTATTCATTATTCTCATCGGTAAGTACCAGGCTATTTCTATATTCCGGTTTTCTGACTAACACACCGCTGGATCTTTCAGAAGTTTCCCCGCCGGCATTAGTTTCTTTGTAAACAAACTTTCTGATCATCGGATTGGAATCAGAATCATTTGCATGATTACGAATACTTTTTATTCGAACTCCTCCTCCTTGTTCATTTTCAAAATTGATTAAATCAGCAGCTTCTCTTTCCCGGATCTGTCCCAAAAAAGAAATCATTTCATTATAACTTGTAAAATTATTGTAATCAGGAGGGCTAATGGATGTATCGATTCCATCATATCGGAGCCATGATTCTGCTATATAAACTGACTCTCTTGAAATGTTATTTGCAAGATCATCACAGCATTCAAGTTCTGTGGTAATGGTATAGGTGCCAGGCTCTAAAGTGAACCTGACAGTTTCATCGCTGCCAGAGCCCGCAGGATAAAATATACTGGCTGAACCTGTTGCAATTCCATCACATGAACCTGTTCCCGAAGAGTCATAAGGGTCAAGGGTAACTTCTAGTGATGAAATTAACTCACTTTGTGATCCGTCAACTTTTTCTAATTTACTAATACCGTGGCCTGGCTCAAAATTGCAAGGCCTGTTACTTGAATAAAATCTTCTAAGCACTCTTGATTCAAAATAAGCCTCCACCTGTTCCACAATTTCAAATGTAGTTGACAAAAGATTATCCTGCTCTGTAGTGCGCACTAATTTATATAAAGGAACAGTTGCAGCTTCATTAAGATCGATTCCAAGGTCAACATCCAATAAATTTTTATCACCTACCCAGCTAAAATCAGCAATCTCGTAATCAAGTTCGGTAAATCCCCCGGTAGGATAAATTATCTTTTTTAAAAGTCCGTATTTTATGGTTTCCGCATCAGGCCGCATATCAGCAAAAAGCCAATCTAGGCCTGAAACAGGATTCGTGAAACCGGCAAGAATGGGAATTCGTCCTCGTTCAGAAGGTGAGTTGGTTTGATTTCTCCCCGTGTAGAATCCCCAATAATCAATCCCATTATTGGCATAAAAATCATACCAATCACCATCATTTTGATAGTTATAGGGTAACCTGTGCAGATCGTCGTTTAAATATTCAAATTTGTACTTCCCAACAGAAGCGGCAGATACATCACTTGGCAATTGTTGAACTGAAACTAATTTTGCTTCCCTTTCGGCATTATATAATGCTGATCCGGTATTTATATCATTTCTGCTGATGAAATGCTCGTATTGCAATTCCCATGAAGCAATACCGACAAGTGAATCAGATACAATATCTATCTGCTTGAGTGTTTTTTCACTTAAAGTAACATCGTTAAGAAAATCTTTATCATTATATAAAAAAGTAGCTTTTTTACTGTTGGTTTTAATTTCACTGATCAAAAATGAATTAAAAATATTTTTACTTTTATTAAGCCTGAAAAAAGTAGACACACCATCACCCTGTAAATAATATCCTCCGGCAGGGGTGAATACTGTTTTTGTATGCGGCTGATACGTAAATAAAATCTTTTCGTCAGTTGAGTACGGAGATGCAATTTCGGTTAAAAACCAACTGCTTGCATATCTGTATGTAAAGAAATCCTCCTCCCACAAAGAAGATTGATTAGTACGGGTTGCAGAGGTTTCCTCTACTGTTTCAACCAGGTTAAAAGTATACTCTGTTCCACGATCATCAATCACTATAAATTTTGATAATTGAGCATCGGTATCGCTGTACCATTCAATTAATAAATTATTTTCGGGTAAAGAAGTGGCAAATCCCGAACTTGAACCTTCTATTTTATTTGGAATTAAAAACTTCCCCGACAAACCATTAAAGTTATATGTATAAATATCTGGCTTTGAGTCAAACTTCTCCTCCCCTCCAATCACACTTGACGGGAGGTATATCTTGCATTTTAAATCCCAGCTAAGTTCATCCCCCGGATTACAACTATGGTTTCCGGAAGCCACTTCTTCAAATGTATCCCAACCATCATTAATATTTTCAAAAAATGGGTTAACCCCGGGTACGTTTTCATAATATCCTGAACCTTTTCTTTCATATTTATCTTCAGGATAGCTCTGAGCCGTTCTTGTTATCATACCACCGGCATTTAAACTCCAGCCCAAACCAACTGTACTTGCTTTATCATCTACTCTTATACCCGATGAGTTATAACTTATACTTATATTAATATCGGTAACTGAAGATCTTAGGGTAGATATTGGAAGCGAATAGCTTACGGATCCGGTATAAAGATTAACTGGCAACTCACCATGTTGGCCTAATGAAGCCACTGAGGGTGTTTGAATACTTTGTTGGGTGGTGTTCTCTAAAACTTGCTCCGTTTGCCCAAATAATACATTAGTATTTAAAGTCAACAGGAAAGTTAAAATGAGAAATATTATTTTTTTCATAACACTAATTACTTAATATTAAAATATATGTATCATGTATATTTATTTTACTTTACTTTAATACTATTCTACAAATAAAGACCATAATTGAAATCAATATTAAAGATGTTTTTACAATCATTCACTCCCAAGCTTTAGTCCTGAAATTTACTTTTAATTTTATTGAGCTTGGTTTTAGTGTTCATATTCATCAGGCAATCTTTTTTATACTTCTTGTTTACTATTGTGTTAATTATTTATGGTTCAGTTCCCTGTTTGGAATTTTGGCCCATCAATCTCTTCAGATCGTTAATTTCTTCCTGCTGCCGCGCCAATTGATTGTGCTGATCAATTAAATACAGAGTCAGCTCCTCTATCTTTTGAAGGAGTTTCGTTTGGATTGCTCCCAAATTCTGCCCGTGCCGCCTCACTTCGTCGGAGGTGGGTATGCCCGGCAAATGCTGATAAGATTGTACAAAAAGCTCCAGTTCTGACAAATCCGGTAGCTGGTAATTACCTTTAAACACGTAGTCCGGCCACTCCGCCGACTGTTCAGATACGATGATTTTTTTGGTTTTGGTGGTGCCGTTGACGGCCAGTTTGACGGTGGGTTCAGTAGTGCCAATTCCTACATTTCCATCCGACATAATCACCATATTATACCCGGTTCCAACTTCATTTTTATGAGGAACCTTAAAACCCAAAAACTGCCCGTCTGCATAGGTGGAAATGTCAGCGTGAAGCCACTGACCGCCGCTAGTTTTGCTCCGAAACCGCAAACTTGACTCCAGCCCCGGAGCGTCGTTTTCCAGCCGTAGCAAATTTGTCAAGAGCTGTGTATTTATCGTTAATACGCCACTATTGGAATTGGCTTTCCCGATGGCCACACGGCCTGTATCATAATAAATATTTGACCCAGAGGTGTTCCACTGTGCTTCTGCATCAGGATTGAACAGCCAAAAGCTGCATGCCAACAGTATTATTACTTTCCATTTCATTATTACATCATTTTTTCTCTGCTATATGTATCTTTCCTCGCAGAGAGGTTAATTTTTTCCATTAAGCACTTCATTTTTGCTGCAAAGCTTCTTGCAACAGGTTAATTTGCTCCAGCCGGTTTCTTATTTGCCGGTTTTCATGCATCAAATACTCAACCTTTTCCGTGAGAAGCTCAATCTGTTCCTGCTGTTCTTTTATGGCTTCAAAAGCCACAGGGATAAGATCAGAATAACTGACCCCCAGGTAGCCGGTATCTTTCTCAATAATGTTGACAGCCGACGGCAGGTACGTTTGAACGTTTTGTGCAATAAAACCGGTCTCATTCTTTTCAGGGGCATCTTTCATAGTAAAATATACCCCGTTGATATTCTGTACTATGTCTAGTGCTCCCCTGATCGGTGTTATATTTTCTTTTAACCGCGCGTCTGACACATCGGATATCGAACCAGTGTAGTGAATAGAACCGATGACGTGCAATGCGGCATTGGGGGTGATGGTTCCGATGCCAACATTACCATTTCCCCTCATTGTCAAAACATGAGTGCCTGTAGAGAAATCAGAATTCTCATACGTATAGAACCTGAGACCCCATTGACTTGAGCCTTCGTAGACCGAAGCAATTCGATTAAATCCAAGATCTAACCGTTCTTCATCCTCTACATCCCACCAGCTTTTCCCACCAATACGCGCAATCGTACCTGAGTACCCATGCCCAAAATCCTTAAAAATAGCTA
>JBGTFX010000302.1:0-4015 GCA_041747055.1 Balneolaceae bacterium | reverse complement strand
AGAGACTTTAATGACGGTCTTGGAAACATTTTTAGTTTCAGAAACGAAAGTAAGTTAATTGCATTTTTCGGTAGAACGAACCTAACATTTCAAAACACCTATTTCCTATCCGGTACCTTCCGTCGCGAAGGATCTACCCGATTTGGACCCGGTAATAAATGGGGTAACTTCTTCGCAGTAAGTGGTGGTGTTGAACTAACTAACTTATTTGAAATACCGCAAGCTAATGAATTAAAACTTCGTGTTAGCTACGGTGAAACAGGTCAACAGCCTCCATTTGATGGAATTTCTCAACTTCAATTTACTCAGGGATCCAGTTTCCTTGTAGATGGTAATTTTGTTCCATCACTTGGTCCAAATGGCAATGCCAATCCTGATCTCCGATGGGAAGTTAAGAAAGAAGTCAATGTAGGTCTTGATTTCGCATTTTTCAGTGACCGTTTAACTGGTTCATTAGATTACTATGATGCACGTACCGAAGACTTGTTGCTAAACTTTCAGGTTCCTGTTCCTCCAAATCTCGCACCTACACAGTGGGTTAATATTGGAGAAATCAGTAATGTTGGTTTTGAAGCTCTTGTCAATTATATAGCTGTGCAGAATCAAGATTTTACCTGGACTACGGGTCTTACCTTTTCTACAAACGATGCAACTCTTGAGTCACTCTCATCCGGAGATTTCCAATTTGGTGAAAGAGCTTTAATCGCCAATATGGGTGCTCCCGGTTTAAATGACACACAGATTATCAGAGTGCAGGAAGGACGGCCTATCGGAGAAATCTGGGGCCCAAGATTTGCCGGTGTTGCCGCAGACGGTAGTGCACAATTCTTTGATATAAACGGAAATGTGGTTAGTGGTGATGACTTAACAAGCGCTGATAATCAGGTTATTGGAAACGGTCTGCCTGACTTTAATCTTGGTTTTGACAACACTTTTAATTACAAAAACTGGGATTTGAATATGTTCTGGAGAGGATCTTTTGGACATGACCTGGTAAACACCTTTGATGTGTTCTATAACTCATCTGTACAGGCGGGTACCTGGAATGTTTCAGATAAAATACTTGATTCAGATTTAAGAGGTAGTCCAAGATTTTCAAGTTTACAAGTTGAAGACGCTTCTTTCGTAAGACTTGAAAACGTATCGATCGGGTATAACTTCAATCTTCGTGATGGAGCTCCAATAAGAGACCTGAGACTTTCCGTATCAGGAAATAACTTATGGACAATCACTAATTATACTGGAATAGATCCTGAAGTACGATTTTCTGATTCAGGTCCCGCAGATAATGGTGGCTTTGCTGATGGTGGTGCATTGGCCGCACTCGCACCGGGAATTGAACGAAGAAATCAGTGGTTTACACAAACATCACTCGTTTTTGGAGTAAACATTGGATTTTAATCATCAGCACTTAGTTAAAAAAAAAATATTAGAACTATGAAAAAACTTATTTCAACTAAACTATTAATAATGTTCGGGGGGGTATTCCTGTTTAGTCTGGCTTGTACAGATCTTACAGAACGCACACCCGGTACACTAACATCGCTTGAAAGTGAAGAGGAATTCGTCTCTGCACTTGGTGAAGGATATGCTGTTCTCGGTGGCGATCCCGGATGGCAAACTCATGGTGGATTTTTTGCACTTACGCAAATTTCCACAGATGAAGCAGTAATACCTCGTCGTGGTGGAGACTGGTTTGATGGAGGTATCTGGTTAGATACTCATCGTCACATAACTGGTGTTGATCACAATCCTACGAATGGAACGTGGAATTACCTGTTTTCAGGCGTAAATGCAACTAGCCGTATTGCCTCTCAATTTGAACAATTGCGGGAAAATGGATCAGTAGATGCAGAATTAGCAAATAATTTTATTGCTGAAGCTAAAGTACTTCGTGCTTTCTTTTACTTCTTCCTTTTAGATACATTTGGTAATGTACCTATTATTGAAGATTTCACTACTGTGGATGGAAATCCACCAAATAACACGGATTTCCAGACAGGTAGAAATGAATTATTTGCATTTATTGAGCAAGAAATACTTGATAATATTGATTTGCTTTCTACCAATGTTGCAGGTTCTTACGGTAGGTTAAATAAATTTGCAGGTCATTTTTTGCTTGCAAAACTTTATCTAAATGCTGAAGTATATACCGGAAATGCTCGGTGGGAAGACGCACAGGATCAATTGGATATAATTATTGATTCAGGAGAATTCTCTTTAGAATCCAATTATTTCAATAATTTTGCGGTGAATAATTCCAACTCATCAGAAACCATCTTTGCCATACCTTATGATGAAGTTTTTAACCCAGGTTTCAATATGCATCAAATGACTCTGCACTATTCGCAGCAAGATCAGTTCAACTTTCAGGATCAACCCTGGAATGGATATGCCACTCTTGCTGAATTTTACAACTCATTTGAAGAGGATGATATAAGAAGAAACGGATTAATGGCTGGTTTACAAACCACACCTTCCGGTGAAGTTCTAACTGATCCCGGAACTGCCGGTAACCCGCCTCTTTATCTTGATCCGGAAATTCCGGCTATCAATATGGAATCTGCTGAGCAGTACCCAACATTCAGATTGGCAGGAGCTCGTTTCAATAAATTTGAATATGAGCAAGGAGCAACTCCTAATCTCAATAACGACTTCCCGGTCATGAGATTTGCTGATGTTATCCTTATGCGAGCTGAAACCGAGTGGAGAATCAATGGTGGAGGACAAATGTATTTCAACATGATTCGTGAAAATGGACGTGTCGGAACTGTAGGTACTATTCCATTAAATGCAGATAATCTTCTTGCAGAAAGATCAAGAGAGTTGTATATGGAAGTATGGCGACGACAGGATTTAATTCGTTTCCCAGGTGTTAACGGTGGTGAAACAAGATTTAATGATCCATGGTGGGAAAAATCAACTTCTGATGCATTCAGAAATGTATTTCCTATCCCCGAAGAACAAATCAATGCTAACGCTAACCTGAATCAGAATCCAAGCTACTAAAATTGATTTGTAACTAAACTTTAAAGGGAACAGGTGTTTATCATCTGTTCCCTTTTTTATTTAACGAATATTATTTTTGATAGTCTTTAATGATTTATTGGCGACTATCTTTATTTTTTACGCAATAAAATTCCTTAGTTTCCTTTTTCTTGAAAGCTAAAATAGTTTGCTATCTACATCCATATGAAAGCCCTTTACCCGTTTTTCTTCTTATTTTTGGGATTAATTCTTTTAGTGTCATGCTCTTCAGATGAGCCGGGGGAAAAACTATTTCAACAGCTTTACTCTTCAAAGACAAATGTACTTTTTGAAAATAATCTAATCCCTACTGAAGAATTCAACATGTATATTTTTCGAAATTTCTATAACGGTGGTGGTGTTGCAGTCGGGGATCTGACAGGAAATGGATTACCTGATCTTTTCTTTACCGGTAATATGACTTCAAACCGTCTCTATAAAAATAACGGGAATTTTGAGTTCGAGGATATTACCGATTCAGCAGGTTTAAGATCAGATGATTATTGGTCAACGGGTGCAAGTTTGGTTGATATTAATGGTAACGGATTATTAGATATTTTTGTCACAATGTCGGGACCTCCCGAAGGTGATGATCGACATAACCGATTATATATCAACAATGGTGACGGAACGTTTGATGAACGTTCTCGTGAATACGGACTTGATGATATTGGCCTTTCTACCCACGCTGTCTTTTTTGATTACAACGGTAATGGGTTGATGGATATGTATTTAATAAACAATTCTTTTCGATCAGTCGGGGGATATGGTGATGTAACGGGTGAAACCCGAAAAGAACCCGATTCAAGAGGTGCCAGTAAGCTCTATCGAAATGATGGAGGATCATTTACAGATGTAACAGAAGAAGCCGGAATTTATAGCAGTATCATTGGATTTGGGTTAAGCGCTACGGCATCTGATGTAAATAGAAATGGTTTCCTTGACTTATATATTGCCAATGATTTTTTTGAGCGTGATTATCTTTACA
>JBGTFX010000301.1:0-6200 GCA_041747055.1 Balneolaceae bacterium | reverse complement strand
ACTCCCAGCTTGTACCAATAATACAAGGTATGTTAAGTGATTGTGCCAGAATAACAGCGTGTGAAGTAAGGCCACCTTTCTGCATTATCAAACCGGCTATGTTCTGCCTGCTCAACTGAATTATTTCTGTAGGAGAAACATCATGGGCAAATACAACTGAATTTTCTGCGATAGATAACTCGGAACCTTTATTTTTTATGGTTTTGATAAGCTGATCACGAATAGAAACAATATCTATCATCCTCTCTTTCGCCCAATCTACCCCTGACTCATCCAATAGCTCAATATATTTATTAAAGGACTCAAAAACGGCGTATACTGATCCAAAGTGCTGTTTAGAAATTTTTACTCTGATTTCTTCCATCAGCTGTGGATCGTACAAAACCTGTATTTGAGCATCTAATATTTTCTTGATCTCATCGTCATCTGTTACAGTTTTTAGATACTCATACTCATTAATTACGTAAACTACAGCTTCACTCAGCTTCTCAATCTCTTTTTTGGCTTCCTCATCCGATATTTTCTCAGGTTTTACTACTGAATTTGAGTTAGGCATTATCCACGCCTTACCAATCCCGATTCCGCCCGATGCAGCGATTCCTGACAAAGGAACTGATTGTCCTGTATGCTCATTTAATTGAGTCATTCTGTGACAAATTTATTTACAACTAACTGGCTAATTTCCTGCATTGCCTCTTCTTCATCCGGCCCATCAACTATTAATTCCATTTCTGCACCATACTCTGCAGCAAGGGTCATTATTCCCAATATACTCTTCCCGTTGATTCGATATCCATACATCTCAATAAAAAAGTCTGACTCAAATTTAGAAGCCGTCTTCACCAGCTCTGATGAGGGCCTGGCGTGAAGTCCTGACTCATTTAAAATCGTTACTTTTTTTGTAAGCATCTACCTTTTTGGCAATTCGTTTTAACAAATATTGAATAGAAATATTAAGAAATGAAAATACAGAAAAAAATTGCCAATTCAGGGATTATATAATCATGCCCTTATTAGAATAGCATTAAAAGCAGCCCATTCAATACGGAAATAAGGATCCCATAAAGTAGCGCCCACCAGAAATTTTTAATTTTTAATCCATCCACAAATTTATCCACAATCATTAAAATCCATGCGTTAATGACAAGAATAAACAGGCCGAGAGTTAAAATGGTAAGAGGAATAGTAAAGAAGACAATGATTGGCCTGATGAACATATTGATCAAACCTAAAAGAATTGCGACACCAATTGCCGTAAAGTAGCTCTTAATTTCTACCCCACGAAGGATTTGGGCTCCAATGAAAATGACTATACTATTGATGAGAAGAATTTTTAACATGTGATCCGTGATTATGTTTATTTTCACTTCTCTACGAAAGACACGCAAAAAAGTTTTCATTATTTATGAACTGGATTCATTATCAATCTTTTAGCCAATTCTCCCCTGTACATCTTTATTCAGTTTTAAAACTGCGGCAGGAGGTATTTATTATCGAACAAAATTGCATCTATCCCGATATTGATGAACTGGATCTAGATTCGGAGCATTTGTTACTGCTTGATGAAAAAAACAATCTTATAGGATATCTTCGAATCGTACCGCCGGGGAAAAAATTCAAAGAGGTATCTCTGGGCCGTATCATTGTTGATATACAACTTCGAGGAACCGGATTAGGACAATTGCTTGTAAAAAAAGGAATGGAATTAATTTCTAAAAACAGAGAAATCTCTATTCGTATTGAAGCGCAGTCTCATCTTGAAAAATTTTATTCTGAACTGGGATTTAAAACCACCTCAAAACCGTATGATGTTGATGGAATTTCTCACATTGAAATGCTCTATAGTTCCTGATAAACTTTTTGCAGTTGATTGACAGATCTCGCAACAACTTTTTTTAGCTCATTTACATTTTCCTGAAGTTCACCTTTTGTATTTGAATCCTCTGAGAATTCTTCAATCTTTAGAGCTAAAGCCTGACCTTTTTGAATACCCACGTAGGAAAAAGTAGGCTTCATTGTATGAGCTAAAGTGCTCATTGATTTATAATTACCTTCCTCAAACTCTTTTTCCAACTGTTCAAGCAACTCCGGAGTTTTTGAAAGAAAGATTTCAAGCATCTCTTTCATCACTTCACTATCTCCTCCAGTCATCTCCTTTAAAGGAGTTAAATCGATAATTTCTTCATTGCTTTCAGTTTGATCAATGGTGTCGAAGGTGGTTTTATGATCTTCACTTTTTAATAGGGCTGCACTTATTTTTTTCACCAGATTTTTATAAGTAAAAGGCTTGGCAATAAAATCATCCATTCCGGCATTTTTACACTCTTCTACATCTCTATCCAATACAGAAGCTGTTATTGCAATAATAGGCAGACCAGAAACCTTCGGATTATCAGAAGCTTTTATTTTCCTGGTGGTTGCCAATCCTCCAATTCCCGGCATATGTACATCCATCAAAATTACATCAAATGGCTCCTCATCTTGTAGTAATTTTAAGGCGTCTTCGCCACACTCTGCTTCACTAATTTTCACACCAATTTTACCTAACATCCCCGACACTATTTTCCGATTAATAGGATGATCATCAACTACTAATATTCGTCTATAATTTAGTATTATTTCACTCTCTTGCGACGATTGTGCTCCCGAATCTGTTTTGTCTGAGTTTTCTTCCACTTCAAAGGGAATGTTAATAACAAAGGTTGTTCCCACATCCTCTCTGTTTTTTACATCAATTGTACCCTTTAATTGAGATACCAATTTATTGGCAATGGATAATCCAAGTCCGGTACCACCAAATTTATGTGTAATTACTTTCGAAGCCGGATTAAAACTATCGAATATTGTATTCAGTAGATCAGTAGGAATTCCTATTCCGGTATCAGACACCTTAAATTGAACTATTATTTCCTGATCTATTGATTTTTTTATTACTTCCACATCAACTTCTATTTCTCCATTTTCAGTGAACTTAATAGCATTATCCAATAGACTCATCAACATCTGTTTAAGTCGTACTCCATCTCCAACAAGTCGATTCGGAAGATTTTCATTAATTCTGAATTTTAGAGATAGATTTTTTTCTTCGGCTCGTTTCTGGACACAGTTTTTTACATCATCAATAAACTCCCGGGGGTTAAAAGGCTCTACATTAATTTCATATTCACCGGTAGTAATTTTATTAAACTCCAGAATATCATTGATAATCAACAGCAAATTATCAGCAGAAAGTTTAATTGAGTCTACGTATTCTTTCTGCTCCTTAGTTAAGGTGCTGTTCTGAAGAAGTTGAGTCATTCCAAGTACACCTGATAAGGGTGTACGAATTTCGTGACTCATGTTTCCCAAAAACTTTTCTTTCGTTTTTTTTGAACTTTCTGCTTTTTCCAGAGCGTCTTGCAACTCCGCTTCTTTTTTCTTTCGGTGAGTTATTTCATGAAAAATCTCAACATGATATTCTGTTGATTCGCCATCAAGTTGAATAGGCACAAAGTTTGAGTCTGCCCAGAAGGGAGTTCCATCCTTACGAAAAAGAAGTAGTTCTCTACGAACTGAATTTCCATCTCGCAGTTGATGAATCAGATCTATGTAAAGCTCTTCATTTTGTTCTTGTATAAAAGTAAGAAATGGAGCATTTCCGGCAATATCATCGTGCGTATAACCGGTAATCTCGTAGAATGCTTTGTTTGCAAAAACAGCACTAAATCTCTCTCCGAAGTGATTGCAGATAACACATCCATCAAAGGAGTGCTCTACTATTGATTCAAAAAAAAGAAGTTTATTGTTATCGAAAGAAATTTTATTGTTGCTCATTAGTTATAAATAAAATGTCTCTACAATTTATTAATCCGGGAGGATTTTACAATAAACAAAGTAATTTTTTTTTAACCGGTAGTAATAACAATAGCTATCACAACAAGAAGAGCTATTTTAAATAATAAAGTTTTCCAATTTTTCATCTGAGAACTAACACTTTTCATGAGCTTTAAGAATTGAACCCTATAGGTAATTATTCTTGTGATTAACATCAAGTTATCCACACAATTTTTTTTAGAGCACAGCACATGTTTTGCACTGTATTAATTAAGAGTTGTAAACAGTGCAAATGTTACAGTTTACTTAAAATTTGTTGTGATTAATTATCAAGGTTTTTGTTTTGAAGTGTTTTTGAGTTGCCGACTACACTTATTGAACTCATCGCCATTGCAATTTCAGCCAGTACAGGATGCATCCACCCAACTATTGCCGCAGGAATCATTACAACGTTGTAAACAAATGCCCAGAATAAATTCTGTCGAATTTTTTTCATGGTTGCCCGGCTGAGATTTATCGCCTTGATAACTCCATTTAACTCTCCATTTATAAGTATGATTGAGCCTGATTCAATGGCAATATCAGTACCCGTTCCAAGCGCAATTCCTACGTCCGCTGATGATAGCGCCGGGGCATCATTAATTCCATCCCCAACCATTGCAACAATTTCACCGTTGCTTTGAAGCTCTTTTATTTTTGCTTCTTTTTCATCCGGCTTTACTTCTGCATAATAATCTGTCATGTTAAGCTGACCCGCTATCGCTTTTGCAACACCTCTTTGATCCCCTGTAAGCATCACCGTTTTGTAGCCTAATTTTTGGATCTCTTTAATGGCTTCAACGGAATCTTCTTTAAGGGTATCTTTTATAGCGGCTATACCATGGATAGAGTTATTCACAATTAGATATACAGTAGTTTTACCTTCGTTTTCGAGTACAGATACCTGTTGACTGACCTCAGTGTTAACATCAATTAGATATTTTTCAAGAAGTGCTCTGTTGCCCGCCAGCACAGTATCGCCATTCACTTCTCCTTTCACACCCATTCCGGTGTGCGACTGAAAGTTTTTTACTTCGGTACCATTTGTGTGAGCGGAGTAATTTGTAATCGCCCTGCTAAGCGGGTGTTCAGAAAGGTTTTCAACGGCAGCTATTTTTTCCAATAAAGTATCTTTATCAAATGAGTTGAAAGTGATAAGATCTGTGACCTCAGGAGTTCCTTTTGTCAACGTCCCTGTTTTATCAAAAACGATTGTAGTTACTTCCTGCAAGCGCTGAATGGCTTCACCGCGCCGAATTAAAATTCCATTTTCCGCTCCTAATCCCGATCCCACCATCAATGCCGTTGGAGTTGCCAATCCTAAAGCACAAGGGCAGGCAATCACAAGAACAGCAAGCGTTGCAAAGAAAGCCTGACTCACTACGGGAAGATCCGTCACAATCCACGGAAGATAACTGTCTCCAAAAATAAGAATGGGTTCAAAAAAGGAGGGAAAGATCCACCACAAAAAAAAAGTGGCTGTAGCTATGAATAAAATTATAGGGACAAACACTGCCGTCACCCGATCAGCAAAATCCTGAATAGGTATTTTTGAACTTTGTGCCTCTTCAACCATTTTGATAACACGATTCAGGAAAGTATTCTCACCAACCTCTGTAACTCTAACGCGGATGGTTCCCTCCGAGCTGATGGTTCCTCCCACTACATCATCTCCAACAGATTTATATACAGGCATGGATTCGCCTGTCACCATGGCTTCATCGATAGAACTTTGGCCATCGATAATTGTACCGTCTGTTGGAATTTTCTCTCCGGGCCGAACCAACATTGTATCGCCGGGTCTTAACTCTTTGGCATCAATTTCCAGCTCCTCACCATTTCTAATTATGCGGGCTTTTTTTGCTTCCAGTGTAAGTAATTTAGTAATGGCATCGGAAGCTCGTCCTTTGGCTTTTGTTTCAATATATCGTCCGGTTAGGTGGAAAGCCATAATCATTGCGGCAATTCCGGCAAAACTAAACATCAATGCATTACTAATTCCCAGGTAATAACTCAGCGCCATAAAGCCGGTTAAAAGTGAAGCAACTGTTCCAATCGCAATAAGCACATCCATATTGGGATTAAGATTTTTTGATGATCTCCATGCTCCTACCAATGTTGGCCAACCAGGATAGAATATAACCGCTGATGCGCTAAGGGTCATTACCGCTTCCATTACGAGGTGTGATGTAAGATGAATTCCCAATGCCATCTCCAAAAACATCCAAATCATTAGCGGAGCAGTAACCCACCAGCTAAATACCATTCTTCTTTTTGCATCATCGAGCTTCTCCTTTTCTCGCTCTCGCTTTTCTTCAAGGCGATTCTTGCTCTCCCTGTTTTCTAAT
>JBGTFX010000300.1:0-8453 GCA_041747055.1 Balneolaceae bacterium | reverse complement strand
ACTTGGAAATGATTTGAGAAAACAATGTTATATTCGTCATAGAGAGAAAGTTTCTTTGGTGTTGTGCAACTCAAATATACATTTGAGATACACAAAGTTCTTTCTCTCTTTTTTTTATTCAACGTTTAGGACGCTATTGATATTTTTCCTGAAATTATCTTGGTTTAAAAGGGTATCTAAATATACTTTTCTATATTCTTTAAATAATCTTGAAGATTTAATCTTTTCATTTGTACAAAAATAAAACTCATATTGATCTACATTAATTATACCGTGTCTAATCTGTAGAGATTTATTTTGAATTAGCTCATTCTTACTTTTACACTTTATGAATAAATCATAATAGTTAGTGCTTGTGTCAATATTAGTAGCTATTAGTTCGCCACTAATGGTTTTTAAATGATATAATCTCATGGGTTAGGATTTAAAAAAAGTGATATTATGCTTGCCAGATTGGATGCGTTATTTAAATTAAATAACGCCTTAATATGGGATTCACTTACAGTTCCTTTTCGAGAGATACTGATCAATTTTTTTTCTATTTCACTATCACTTACGATGTTACCAGATTCTGCTTCATAAGCTCTCTTTAACCTTTTTACACATTCGGGCAATGAAAATGATTCTTTCGAAAATTTTTCAACCAAAGATTGAAATTCAAAAGAATCAGCATTTTTATATAGTCGAGCATCCGCAAGTGACAAACCTTTATGAAATCTATTACCTCTTTTCTCCGCAGAATATATAATAATAGGTTTTGTAGGATATTTAGTTTTTAATGCTTTGATCAATCCTAAACCTTCATCGCTAAATTTTAAAATTTTACCCACTCCTTGGATATCTACAAACAGTAAATGGGAGTTTATAATATCCATACTATCAAGAGACTCAACATCAGAAATTTGTTTAGTATGGTTCCAACCTGCTTTTTTTAAGATTTCAACAACATCAAATTTCTGATCATCGATAAATAATATTTGGCAAAAAGCCTTTATCTCTGATAAAGATCTATTTGGTAGATTTGGTTTTAAGTAATTTTTTAAAGCGGTAAGCATAATTATATCATTACATTAGATTTCATTTATTAGTTTATAACCCCCCTCCACAATCCCAATCTCCTCCCCACTCAACCCATACAACTCATAAACCAACCGGTCAATCTCCTGCTCCAATTCGGTGGTATCGGCTTTGGGGTTTTGTTTTTTGGCTTCAAGAGTTTCATCAACTAATGAAACTAATTTCTGTTGACCTGAAGAATCCTGGAATGGAACCGGAAAATCTTTCATATACACATAACTCGGTTCAAAATAATCACCGCGGAGTTTGGGAAGGACGGTCTCAAAAAAGAAACTCATTATTTTAGAGTTCAATAGTCCAAGCAGTGCTTTGTCTTCTAAGCTAATTATAAAGCACTTTTGATTTGTGTACTGCTGATTTTCATCAAATGTAAATTCAGGTCTGATACAAATATTTGGGTAAATGAGCTTTAAAGTTTCAAATTCCTCATAATAATCTATGGCATCCTGTATTTCATACCATTTATAGTTGCCGGGTTTTCTTCCTTTCCAATTACTTGAAGAAATGTCTTTAGGTCTGGGCTCTAATCGTTTTTTATAACCTTTCAAATAGTTTAAGACGGCCGGATATTTCTCAATATCGATTCCTCTTCTTGTAAAAATAAGATAGTCTTTGGCTGCCGGTTGTTGGTATCTTTTAATATCTCGCCCGCGCAAAAAGGGTTTTATGATTTCTTCACTTTTAGCGTCTTTCTCAATTAATTTTTCCCTAGTTTCTTCATCAATTACAAAAGCTTCATTTAATCCTGTAAGTACTCCTCTGTAGATTTTCCCATCTACATATTCTCCAAGTGGAACTCCCTTTAACTTTAATTTATCAAGAAGCCGTTGTGC
Organism: Balneolaceae bacterium; assembly: GCA_041747055.1. GTDB lineage: Bacteria > Bacteroidota > Rhodothermia > Balneolales > Balneolaceae > SW132. The sequence continues at coordinate 6,543 of JBGTFX010000300.1, read as the reverse complement.
TTTAGCATCAATTAAAGCCCAACCATCCAGTTGCAGTTTAGTCTGATCGGATTCAAAACGGTTCTCTTTCAAATAATCTCCCAAAATATCAAAATCAAGAGTCTTAACTTCTGAAGCGTAAAATAGATTAGACGAATCTTGCTTGCTCAACTGAAGCAAACAAGGGTAAGTAGTAGCCTCTTCAAAAACGGGCAGGTCTCCGAAATCGTAAATGGCATTAATGTTTACACTTTGTTGCAGCCATTCACGAAGCAGTTTTCCGTAATTAGCCCGCATCCACTTATTGGCAACGATATACTGAAAGTGTCCACCTTTTGCCATAAGATCTACACCTAATTCAATAAAATAACTGTATAAATCTGCCGTACCCTGGTACACTTTATAACGATTTTGCAAATACGGTTTTAGCTCTTTAAACTGCTCATGTCGAACATAAGGCGGATTCCCTATCACCACATCAAACCCGGTAAATGTCCCCTCATCGTCCAGCACTTCGGGGAATTCGAACCGCCACTCAAACGCCTGGTTGTAAAACGCGCCCGCCTCTTCGTCGGCTTTTTCCGCCTCCAGTTTCTTCACTTTCTTCTTCTGCGTTTTCACCTGCTTTTGGGTGAACTTCACATCGCCAAAAAGGTCATCACTCTGCATCAGCTCCAGCTTGCCACGCTCCTTACTCAGCTTTTTGTTAATCGGGGAGTTGTTGTACAGCGTGGTGCTGTAATCACTCTTAATATCCTCAATCAGGTTCTGCAGACGCGCTTTTTCAGTGCGGTCTCCCGTATGCTTGTACGAGCGAACCGCCTCTTTATAATCCTCAAGGGAATGTTTGCTGTCTTTAAACACAGAAGAGAGATCGGTGTCCAGGTCAAACCGGCTCACCAGCGAGTTCCCCTGTTTAATGTTGATGTCGATGTTGGGGAGGACTTCGAGTTGCATGTAAGGCCGGGAGGAGAAAGTCTCCCCTCCAGAACTTAATTCTCGCCCATTATCGGAGTTCATCGACACCCCCCGTCCATCTCCGCTACCGCTTCGATGGCCACCCCCCTCAATGGGGGACTCTTGGTCCGTGCCATCGGTATAATAAGCCCGTTTCAACAGTTCAATCCACAATCGCAGCCGGCAAATTTTTACGGAGTTGGGATTTATATCAACCCCGAACAGGCAGTTTTCAATTAAGTGCTTTTTCTCCCGGAAGAGGGTCTGCTGTATTCGCTGCTTATCCGGTGCCACTTTGCGAGAAGTTAATTGGTTACCGGTCCACGTATGGCTTACATCATACTCAAAAAGCTCCTCGCCATAGCTCACAATCAACTCATCATTCTCAACAACCACCTCCACGCCGCGCAGAATTTTCCCGTCACCATCACACAAAATCCCCAGCTCCGCTTTAATGGCAATCAGCTCATTCAGGCACGACACCAAAAAATGCCCCGATCCCACCGCAGGATCACAAATCATAATAGAATTCACTAGCTCATTAGCCTGTTGGATCGAAATGTCACGGCCAATGCGGTTGTAGATATCGTTGAGGGTGAGTCTTTTCCCTTCTCCCCGGGGAGAAGGGTGGCCGTCGCCAGACGGTCGGGGTGAGGGCGGGTTTTCGCCTGCGAGTTCCAATCCCGGCCCATCTTCGCCCTCACCCTCGTTCCCTCTCCCGGGGGGAGAGGGAGGTATGGTTTTTAGGATTTTTTCTAAAACCTGCTCGGTATTGTTTAGAATATCCTCATTTTTGAATCTTAAAATGCGGATATCCATATCATTTAAAATTCTTTCCCGCTCCTGATCGGATATTTTTTGATTTTCTTCATTATGATATCCACCATCTAACTCAATACACAATTTATGCTCATGATTGTAAAAATCGAGAATAAATCCTTCTTGTATCGGGTGCTGTCTTCTAAATTTTGTCCCCAACTGTTTTTTTCGAACCAACTGCCAAAGCATCTCCTCTGCCGGTGTTTGGTTTTTCCGCATATGTTTGGCGTTTTCAAGCAGTGATTCCGGAAGTTTTGATGCGGGTTCAGTAGCCGACATACCGCGCTTTGGGCCTTTATCGACCCTCTCCCCTGCGCCCCTCTCCCGCGGGAGAGGGGATGGGGGTGAGGGCCGTTCGGGGCTAAGAACCCCAACAAACTTATCAACAACAGCCTTCCTCAACGTCTCCCGAGCCATATACTCGGTAATAAAGCCCGGCGTATAGAACGAGCCGTCTTTATAGCCGTTGATCTTTTCGAAAATTAGTCCAAGTACCGAAGCGTTAATTAGACTTTTACTTTCGTCCCGGATCTCTTCGGATCCTTCAGCAGAGAAATCGTACGCTTCCAAAAACCGGAACAGGTAATCGAGTGTATTCAGGGATTCTCCCCGCTCCTTTGTGAGTACGCTTTTGCTGTACACGGGAATCTCTTCGTGGTCATCAAGCCCCGAAATTCGCGTGGTTTGGTGCTCCAGTGAGGATACATCAAACAGTGAGCTGTTCAGATACGGAATATGCCCGAATTTCTCGTTGATGCTGTCACTTCGTTCGTTCTCCTTTCGGGCCAGCACCTGGAAAAAGAGCTTGTTCAATTCATCTAACCCGTCAATGGTGTCGAAATTCAGGAACTTAAAATGGGAATCCTGACGGTGATATCGATAGAGCTGGGCTTCCAGCAGTTTTAAAAACAAAATTCGGTTCATCCAAGTAATGGATAGCTCCATAGCCACGCTAAACAGCTGCTTCTCCCTATTGCTTCCATAACTGCTAAGTTCATTCTTAAGCGTGGAAAGATGATCTTCGGAATCCAGAATGCGGATCGTATTTTCAATAATCGCCCCGCTGTTTCGGCTCCCCTTCTCTGCCCGCTGAATGTAGCGGGTATTTCCTTTCTTGGTTTCTACCAGACCCAAGATGTAAAGTAGCTCTCTGTAAAACTCACGGTTCAGGCTGTTGCTGTCGTTGGCAAACGGCTCTTTTAGGAGGTGCGTTGGGGTGAACAGTTTATAGAGCGGAATCAACTTTTTCTCGTATTCGCTATCCTCTTTTCCCTGCAAAAACTTTCGGGTTTTATCCAGCGGCAGCCATAGCCCCGTAATGGCTGTGGATTGATCATCCATAAACCGGCTGATCTCCTTATACATAAAATCATTGTTTGAGGAGACCTTTCGATCTGCCTTCCACTCTTTCCATACATTCCGCAGAGTCGATGGCTTATAAATACACCGTTCAAACTCCTGGGCATCAAAAATAAACCAGTCGTTCATATTGGTGATGATGACGTGCTTGAGGTCGCTGTTATCGTGCTCAATCCGCTGTTCCAGGTAATAGAGCACCGCCTCATGCATCGCCTTCCGGTTCAGCTGACTTCGGGTGATCATCTCCCCTGCATTCGAGGGACGCTTCACCTCCAGCAAAACTCCTACGGGATCTTTCTTCCCCTTCCCGGTATGAATGGCCAGATCAATCCGCTTGCTGGTATTGATCGGATAATCGTTGAACCCAACTTCATTAAAAAACGGCACCAAAAAGTTCTTGAAATGCTCTTCGTGTTCGCCCTTTTTCTCCGCCGCTTCTACCTGATCAAGCAGTGTTTGAAGCGTGTTCTTAAATGCATTAAATGATGTACGCTCAACCGGTTCCTTTAGAAATGCCTTGTTAATGGTTTTACGAACCGTTTTTGAATCAAATTTCATACCTGAGCTAATTTATAATCTTGTCCTGATGTGAGCCGACGTTCAACTTTCTGTCTCTTTATCCTGTCTTAGCCAAAGTAGATTATTTCATTCAAAAAAGGTAATGCTGTTTCTTCGCATTTTGATGGTGCAAGAATTCATTTTGCGAATATTCAAAATCAGCCCCTCCAGGAATAAAATGGATCTGACAAACCGGGAAACGTGAAAATCCGGAAGATGGATTGTAATAAATATCATTTCTGAGTATTTAAATTTTTTTTGGTTACATTCAAAAAATTGAAAATTAACTCAAAATTAAAAAAATGTCTCCAATCATAGCTGAAATTATCGGCACTGCTATTCTGATCTTGTTCGGTGGTGGTGTAGTTGCCAATGTTGTGCTGAAAAAAACAAAAGGCAGTAATAGTGGCTGGATTGTCATTACATGGGGATGGGCAATGGGTGTTTTTGTAGCCGTATTCTCAATGGGACAGTTCAGTGGTGCTCACATCAATCCGGCGGTTACATTTGGCCTTGCTATTTCAGGGCTGTTTGATTGGGGAATGGTGATACCCTACATACTTGCACAGACACTGGGTGGTTTTTTGGGTGCCGTGCTCGTATGGATTGCCTATAAAGATCATTTTGCAATCACAGAGGACAAAGCTTTAAAACTGGCTGTTTTTTCCACGGCCCCGGAAATCAGAAACTATCCTTCGAATGTGCTAACTGAAGTTATTGGCACATTTATTCTTGTTTATGGTGTTCTATATCTCGTAGATCCGGGATTCGTTACGCCCTCCGGAGAGTTTATTTCTGCTATCGTAATAGACGGACAGGAAGTAGGGTTCGGTCTGGGATCTCTCTCAGCACTGCCTGTAGGCTTACTCGTTCTGGGAATTGGCCTGGCACTGGGCGGACCAACCGGTTACGCCATTAATCCCGCCCGGGATCTCGGGCCTCGCATTGCTCACTTCTTACTTCCTTTTTCCAACAAGGGGAGCAGCGACTGGCAATATTCATGGGTTCCGATTGTTGGCCCTTTAATCGGAGCAGCTGTTGCCGCCGGTTTATTTTTGATTTTCACTTAGATCTAACCAATCAACAATAACCACAGGTATAGTCCCAGCAGTGTGAAAAACAGTGTTGGGATGGTTAAAACAATGCCAACTTTGAAGTAATAACCCCACGTGATTTTCACCCCTTTTGTTGATAATACATGCAACCACAAAAGAGTTGCGAGCGAACCTATTGGGGTGATTTTTGGGCCAAGATCCGAACCAATTACATTCGCATAAATCAGCGCTTCTCTCATTAAACCCTCTGTTGATGTGGCCTGAATGGCTAATGCATCAATCATTACCGTTGGCATGTTGTTCATCATAGAAGAGAGAAACGCCGCTAAAAAGCCCATCAGCATCGTACCGGCAAAAAGTCCCTGATCAGCTCCTGCCTGTATAAATTCAGCGAGTAGATCGGTCAGACCTACATTTTGCAGTCCGTATACAACTACATACATCCCGATAGAAAAAACCACAATTGCCCAGGGAGCATTTCTTAATACTTTTCTTGTATCCACTGCCTTGCTATTCATTCCCATCAGTGAAAAAATAATGGCGATGGTTCCGGCTACAAATGAAACTGGAATATGTACAAACTCAGCAACAAAATATCCGATGAGGAGCACGGCTAAGATTATCCAGGACAAATTAAACATCCGCTCATCCCGAATCGCCTCCCGCGGTTCTTTTACATCATCCAGAGAGTAGCTGACCGGAATATCTTTTCTGTACACCAGGTACAAAACCACAAGACTGGAAGTAACTGCGAAAAAGTTCGGGACAATCATCCGGCTGGCATATTCTACGAACCCAATTCCAAAAAAGTCAGCTGAAACAATATTTACAAGGTTACTTACTATCAGCGGACTGGAGGCAGTATCCGCTATAAAACCACATGCCATTATAAATGGCAGGATCATTCTATCCTTAAATTTCAGTGCCCGAACCATTGCAAGAACAATCGGCGTTAGAATTAATGCTGCACCGTCATTTGCAAAAAACGCTGCTACTACCGAACCAAGCAGCGTTATATATATAAACATTCTGAGTCCGCTTCCGTTTGCGAATCGCGCCATATGCAGTGCCGACCATTCAAAAAATCCGATCTCATCTAAAATTAGGGAGATGATAATTATGGCTACAAACGTAAGAGTGGCATTCCATACAATCTCAGTTACAGTAACCACGTCCTGAAAACTGACCACACCGGCAGTTAATGCAAGAGCGGCTCCAATCGTGGCAGACCAACCAATATTCAAACCTTTAGGTTGCCAAATCACAAGAACTAGGGTGAAGAGAAAAATAAGTGTAGCAATGATAGTTAGTGACATTTAATTGAGCGTACTTGTGTTTAGTTTATTTAGAGATATTTCATTTAAATGACGAAGAAGAGGGATTTTTTACGAAATACCTACATTAGATCTGTCTTGCAGATGTCATTGGCTTCGGACTGGTCAAGCGCAACGAGTGCATGCTGAAATGGATTCTTTTTCATGAAATAAGTTTATGTCTCCACATTATTTTAGACGTCACGCACTAAACTCTGCTCATCATATAGAACATCTCCGTAGCTATCTGACGACAACGCTCATCATACGTTTCCATTTCGTGATCCGTACCGTCTGACTCTTTCGGATCCCGATAGGTCACCGCTTTTCGGAATGAAGTACCCGGAACTAATGGACAATTTTCATCAGCATCCGAACAGGTCATGATCGCCGCAAAGTTTTTGTCCGGGTTTGCCGGATCATCAAACGTTTTGGAAAAACAGATCATTGGTTCTACCTCCTCTGAAAATTCAACCTCGTACCTGGGATTATCTCCACCGGTA
>JBGTFX010000299.1:0-8997 GCA_041747055.1 Balneolaceae bacterium | reverse complement strand
ACTTGGAAATGATTTGAGAAAACAATGTTATATTCGTCATAGAGAGAAAGTTTCTTTGGTGTTGTGCAACTCAAATATACATTTGAGATACACAAAGTTCTTTCTCTCTTTTTTTTATTCAACGTTTAGGACGCTATTGATCAAATATATGTATTGGATGGATTAGGAAATTTCAGAATTCATCGTTTTACGGAGAGATTAGATTATTTGGATAGTATTCAACTCAGGTCGTTCGCGCCGTTCTCGGCTCTACATACAGCAATTTATGCTGAAAGTGATCCAAAATATATGATAGCGTCTGTACTTCCCTGTTCTGATAATGAACGGGAAACATGCCTGATACAACTTCAAAATAAAAATGGAGATGTGTTAAAGAGTTTTGTCAGGGCACAGGATGTTGAGCCGGGGTATGTAGGAATGCCTTTTTTAAGTACAATAACAGATGATAAAATTTTCATAGCTCACGTTCATGGAAAGTATTTATCGGTGTATAGTCACAATGGCGAGTTAGATGAGCGTCATAGAATTGACCAATCGCCTGCTTCGAATCAACTGGATATCGCAGCCCTTCCTTCGGATGTTTTCCAGCAGGCTGAGAAAATGAGAGAGCTATCCTTTACATTTCTGTCGGATATCTTTGTAACGGATAGATACCATATTATACAATTTTACCGCAGGGGAGACGAGTATAGCGGATCGCACAAATGGGTTATTGATATTTACAATCGTGATGGTCAGCTTTTATTCGGGGGAATTGAGGCAAAAGAAAGGCTCAAGGATGTGACCGATGACCTGTTTTATTACGTGTATACAGATGACGAAAACGAAAAGCTATTTGTAGATATCATGGAGATAAAAGAGAGTGTATGAAAAATTGTTTAATAATCCTTGTTGATTATCAAATTACAGCACATCTTTATCTATATTTGCAAAAACCTTTGAGATTGGAATAAATAGTAATTTCTTAATAATCGCTACTTCAGAACTAGTTCGTTTGCACTGTATGAGTGAAATAACAGAGTTAGTAGTTGATTGAGCAAGGCATCGTTAGAGGTGGTGTTAACTTCATCCTAAGGCGTGATAGTCTTCCCGTCTTTTTAAAAATCAATTCAATGTCATGAAAGTTATCGTTATCACAGGCCTGATCTGGCTGTCCGCCGTGGGTGCATTTGCCCAGGATTATGAATACACCGAGCTGCTTCGCTTTGGAAATACAGACGAGTTATTTTTTTTGGCATCCTCCTTGGATTTTATGGTTCCGGACCAGGAAGGAAATATTTTCGTTACAAATTACAGGACACTCGCAGTTCATAAATTCAGTTCAAAAGGAGAATTCATTAATAAATTCGGACGCAGGGGGCGTGGGCCCGGTGAATTCACAGAAATCTCAGTCTTTTTCTATGATTCTTCCAGCCGGTCCATGGTGGTGTACGACAGGATGGACCTCAGGCTGACCCGTTTCAGCACGGAAGGAGAAATACTTGAAATGATAAACCTTCCCGAGCAGCCACTAATTTCACCATGGATTGGGAAAGCGAATGAAAAAGGAGAGATATTTTTTTTATATAGGGTGCCTGTTATGCCCAATGCCCCGCCTCCGGAAACAGATGATTTAATTCATGTTTATTCTCCTGAGTTTACAGAAAAGAGTGTTTCGTTTTTAGAAAGAGAACGCTTTGGGGATATCCATCAAAACTATTTTGTGGATCGTATTGTGGGTGGTCCAACCACGGGTTTTTTCGATCTTGGGCCAAATGATGAGCTTTTTGCTGTTCCATTTATTTATGACGGCTATGTGTACCATTACAAAAAGACAGGTCAGAGATGGCAATTGCAAAACAGTATGGCCGGGGAAACATTTGTAGAAAAATATTTTGAACAGGTAGACTATGGAAGAGCCCCGGAGTATGCACGAAAAATGGGAACTCCGAGGGGTTCTTTTGCGGGTTTGATATACAGCGAAAGTGCCGGGATAGCTGTACTTGACGAACAATACCTGGTTGTTTTTTCCTATCAGAAAGATGAAAATTACATAGGAGAGTTTGGCTATTCTCTATTTGATTATACAACAGGTGAATTTTTGGTGTATCAACCCATTGAGGAATTAAAAGATTCCTCGCAGCGATCCATTTCTCCCATCGGAAGAATAACGTTTCATGACGGGAAATTTTACTTTTTAGACAACAGGGGTGATGAGCCGGAGGTGGTTGTTGCAAAAATTGAGTTTAACCTTCAGAGTCAATAAAGATCCCGCTTTTGCATCAATTCCTGCGCAATCTTGATTTATTTGTTATAAAAAAACCACCGGGTTTAATGGTGGTTTTTAAAAATAGCTTTAAAGTGCCTAAAGAATAAATTAGCTGTTATACCCCAGCTCATTTTTGATTTCCCGAGCAAGAATAAGTCGTTGAACTTTTGTTTGATAGAATGGTTCAGTTATTCAAAAAGTGAAAGTAAATCATCCCGGTTCAACTCTTTAAAGATTCCCGCTTCGGCGACTATCAATTTGTCTGTCAGGTTTTTTTTACGCTCTTGCAGCCTGAGAATTTTATCTTCAACCGTTCCCGGGGTAACAAACCGGTAAACGAACACATTATTTTTCTGGCCGATGCGGTGTGTGCGGTCCATCGCCTGCCGTTCGGCGGCAGGATTCCACCAGGGATCCATGATGAAGACATAGTCAGCAGCCGTTAAATTCAATCCCTCGCCACCGGCTTTAAGGCTGATGAGGAACAGGTTTTTTGAGTTGTCCGATTGAAAACGGTCAACCCGCTCCTGGCGATTTGTTGTTTGCCCATCCAGATACTCATATTTCCATCCGCGCTCTTTTACCTCGGCTTCTATTAGTTTTAAAAAAACGACAAACTGAGAAAATACAAGTGCCCGGTGCCCCTCGCTGATCAGCTCTTCGGCAAGTTCGATAAATCGTTTCAATTTGGCGGAACCTGCTTTTTCACCATCAATCAACCGTGGCGAGCAGCAGATCTGGCGCAGGCGCATTAGCCCCTCGAGCACTGCAAATCGCGATTCCCGAACGCCTTTTACATCAAGCGATTCATTAATCAGTTGATGATAAACCTGTCGGTATTTTTCGTAAACGACCTGCTGGCTGCTCTCCATCGTACATTCAACTAATGTAGAAGTAAGTGGGGGAAGGTCGGTGGCAACCTGCTGTTTGGTCCTCCGCAGTATAAAAGGAGAAACCATTTTGTGAAGCATCTCTTCGGCAGTTTTATTGTTATTTTTTTCAACAGGTTTTACCCACTGCTCCCGAAACTGTTTTTGGTTACCAAGCAGCCCGGGATTTAGAAACTGAAATTGTGTCCACAGGTCCATCGTTGTATTCTGTACCGGAGTACCACTCATACATAACCGGTTATTTGCTTTTATTAATTTAAGAGCCTTGAAGGTTTTACTTGCCGGATTACGAACGGTGTGGGATTCATCTAAAATAGCATAATCGAAGGTTATCTTTTTAAGCTCGTGGATGTCGTTGCGCATGGTGCTGTAAGTGGTAATGCACAGATCTGCTTCCGGCCAGTTATCAAAATCAGTAATGCGTTCTGTACCATGATGTATATAGACTTCAAATTCCGGGACAAATTTTTGAGCTTCCACCCGCCAATTGTGAATAACTGATTTGGGTGCAATAATTAGACAGTGCGGTTTCTTTTTTTTCGTCTCTGCTACTTTTTGCAGCAACGCCAGCACCTGAATGGTTTTCCCTAAACCCATATCATCAGCCAGAATGCCTCCAAACCCATATCGATTCAGAAAATGCATCCACGTTAAACCGGCTTGTTGATACGATCTCAGTTCGCCATTGAGTTTTTTAGGCGGGCTAGTTTCTTCGATCTGTTCGAATGATCGCAGTCGTTTGGCATATTCCTGAAAATCGGTATCTGATTCATACGTTTCGGCTGTATTGCCCAATTCATCGAGCAGGTTTGCGGCGATTTTAGGAACCCTGATTTTATCTTTATCAGTATCAACAAGGTGAAGTAATTTTTTTAGCTGTTTAAGCCAATTTGCAGGCAATTCCCCTGTGGCTTGATCTTGCAGTTTTATGTATGGTTTATCCTTGACCAGCACCTTTCTTATATCGTTAATATTCAGTGAAACATCTCCAAATGTCATTTCACCCTCAAGCTCAAACCACTGCTCCCCGCTAGAAATACGAAATGAACTGGATGTCAGCTTTTTGGGGCGTGCAAACTGTTTAAGATCACCTTCCCCGAAAATTTTAAAGCCCGTCTTGGAAAGGTCTGGAAGGTGCTCGATAACCCATTCCAGTGAATCGGTTATCGGTGTAAACATGAAAGGCTGCCCATTCGAAGTTAGGTTTGATTGCTTAAGCCGCTCAAGCCACTCTTGTTCGGAATGTTTATCACGCTTTACCGACCAAATAGGTGAATCATTGTTATTTTCCTGTCTATCGAAATTTGCCGGAATAAGCAGGGGGTCCTGAACGGAAGCTCCATTTACTTCAACGTTTTCATAAGCAATTCGAAATTCTATCTGTAGTTCGCGTGCATTCTCACTGAGATAGATCCGCGGTTCAGGATCTATTTTTTTTTCTGTTGTGATCTCTTCATCAATCTTCACAGTAATGTCTGCCTCCTGTAATATGGGAAACATATCTTCGGTGAACGACCCGATCTCATTTGTCGGAATCCTGACCTGCTGACGAGCCATATTCAGAAAAAACTTACGCGCTAATTCACTGCCTTCCACTTTTGTAAGATGGCCACTGTAATAAACCCAGCAGGGATTTGGACTAACAAACTCAACTGAATCCAGGGGCATAATATAACCGTCTTTTATTAATAAGAACTGAAGCTCAAGATCAGAATTAGGTTTGTTGTTCCCGTTATTTTGAGGTGCTATCTGAAGAAGAAACCTAAATGGCTCAGGATTTACGTGTACCGTGGCAGATCCATCCGCTTCATGTTTTAGTCTCAGGGTTTTATTTACCAGCAGATCAAAAATATCACCAAAAATGACCTCTTGCCTGCTTTGATTAAAACCATAACCATACGGATCCTCTTCATAAATTTTTCGCAGATGTGAAATGACTATCCGGTCTTTCGGAGTCTTTGGTTTGATCTGATTCCAAGGATTATTGTAACTGTAAGAGTAGCCGTAACGAGAAGATTTTTTTTGACTTTTAATCAGCCCAAAAATCGGTTCAGGATAGAGATCCCACTGCCCTCCTGTTTTTTCAAGCAAATAGGTAATTTCGTCCGATTTTTGAAGTTTAGTTTCTTTTTGTGCTGATTTCAGTGACCGGATCATTTGCCGATAGCTTTGATTTCCATCTTTGGCCGGCATATATCTGGCAAGACGCTGTTGTCCGGCAAGTGTGAACATAGCTGCAATAATATGTTTGCAACTGTTTGAACCATACATCCGGTTTCTGAAGGCAGGACAGTTGCAAATCTCTTTAATATTATGATTTTTTTGAAGTGAAAATTTGACAGTGTAAATTCGCTGGCCACGCACTTCAGCTATATACGTTTCGGTCGTTTCATCCTGAAGGATAACGGACTGTACAAGATTCTGAGAATAATAACTTATGCCCCTTTGTAATACCTGGTCATTTGGATAGCGGTACAAGTATTTAATTTGTTCTTCCAATACAGGATGGATATCCTGCATAGGGTTCCGTTCCGGGTTAGAGGGGAGTGAGGGATCCATATAATCAAATGGCAGAGAAAAGAGAAAATCCATGATTTCATCCGCTCTTTTTTTACCAATACCATATAAATTCAGTACCTGACTCTCATCAAGCCCAAATAGATCCTCTATACAAATGATATCCTGGTCATAAAGGGCAGAGATAGTAGTATTGGTGAGTTTGTGTAAAACGGGATCAATTTCTCTGTAATATAAATACATGAATTCGGATGAGTAAGAATACTTATTTAAGGCACACTGAAAGTTTGCAAAAAATAGTTGGATTCACGTTAAATTAAAACACCAAATAATCTATTCTACCGCCTAAACTTCTTCACCTGCCCCAATGTTTAAAATCTTTTCCGATCTGATATCCAAATGAATTGAATCTACAAAACAAAAAAACCACCGGGTTTAATGGTGGTTTTTAAAAATAGCTTTAAAGTGCCTAAAGTTAATATCAGCTATTGTATCCCAGCTCATTCTTTATTTCCCGAGCAAGAATCAACCGCTGAATTTCCGAAGTTCCTTCTCCGATGGTCATCAGCTTCACATCACGCATAAATCGCTCCACGTGGTACTCTTTAGTGTAACCGTAACCACCATGAATTTGAACGGCATCGAGTGTAGCGCGTTCGGCCATTTCTGAGGCAAACAGTTTGGCCATGGAAGCTTCCTTTGTGTATAATTTGCCTTGGTCCTTATTCCAGGCGGCGCGATGAACAAGCAGTCTTGCTGCATCAATTTCTACAGCCATATTTACCATTTTGTGCTCGATGGCTTGAAAGTCACCAATGGACTTTCCAAACTGCTTACGCTCTTTGGCATATTTCATGGATTCTTCAAGTGCTCCACGGGCAATTCCAACTGAGAGGGCACCAATTCCAATTCGTCCTCCATCAAGTACCTGCATGGTATCAACAAATCCTTTGCCAAGCTCACCGAGTAAATTTTCGCCGGGTACTTTCACGTTTTCAAAAACCACTTCCGTAGTGTCTGATGAATTCATTCCAAGCTTATGCATGGGTGGTCCTGGTTTTACCCCTTCAAATTCCCTCTCAACGATAAATGCACTAATTCCTTTTGTGCCGAGTGTAGGATCTGTTTTTGCCAACACAACATATATATCACCAACAGAACCTTGAGTAATAAAAATTTTACTTCCGTTGATGATCCAGTCACCACCATCACGTACAGCAGTAGTTTTCATATCTGAAGAATCACTTCCCGATCCCGGCTCAGTTAAACACCAGGCGCCCAATTTTTCGCCTTTCGCTAATGGAGTGAGATACTTAAGTTTTTGTTCGTGATTGGCAGCATGAGCAATGTGTCCGCTTCCCAAAGATGTGTGTGAAGCAACAGTAAGTGCAAGAGAAGCGTCCCATCGAGCAATTTCTTCTATTGCAAGGCAGAAACTTACTGTGTCGAATCCGGCACCGCCATACTGCTCTTCATGATAAATTCCCAGCAACCCTTGTTCAGCTAACAACTTAATTATATCATGAGGGAAAGCTTTTTTTGTATCTCTTTCGATGACTGTAGGAGCAATATGTCGTTCTGCAAAATCACGTACACTATCTTTAATCATTTGATGGTCTTCAGACAATTCAAATGACATATTGGTCGCCTTATCTAACACTTCTAAACTCATTATTTACTTGTTTATTAAATTTTATTGAATCGCTTCCATAAGGTAACAATTCTTATAGAAAATTCATTTGTTAACTTTTATAAACTTTAATTTTAAACTTGTATTTACATCCTATTGTCTCGTTTTGGATTACCTACTTTAACTCATTGATTAGTGATGACTGAGAGGCGGTGCTTAGAAGTCTATTTTAAAGTGTTAAATAAAGCATATTTATTTTGTTCGAAACAATTTAGTCCTGTTTGCTGTTGTAAGAACAATAGGATTAACTACAACTAAATAATAGACTTGATATGCTCAACAAAGGATTAATTACGTCAGTACTCTTATTATTATTCATCAGTATAGGATGTGCATCATCCAGCTCACTAACTTCAGAAGAAATGACAGATGTTATTGGGGTTGTTATAGATGAGGACTCCTATGATCGAGTTACTAATGCTCAAATAAAGTTCGCAAATAAGGACGAAGTAGTTACAACTTCAGAAAATGGGACATTTACGGCCAAAGGTATTAGCGTTGGGATGCAAACTATAACAATTGAAGCTCAAGGCTTCGGAACTGTTGAAAAAGAAGTGGAAGTTGTAAATGAAGGAACGCGTTTACAAATTACTATCTAAAGCTTGTCATTAATTTACCACTATTAAAAAGCCCTCGTCAAAGAGGGTTTTTTTATTTAATGAAAAACCTACCCGAAATTCCAGGTTACACCACGTCCAATTTCCGGATCCGGGAATTCCCAACTTACCGCACCCTGATCGCACGCATACATACACGTACCGCACTCAATACAATCTTCTACCTGAAAATGAACTTTTCCGGCATCATCCATCGTATAGCAGTTGGCCGGACAAACATACGTTGTACACTTATGCGGACATGTTGAATTACAAATATCCGTATCAACTTTAATATGCGGCTTGATGTCTGACTTAGCCTGATTTCTGTAAGTTACAAGTCCCAGTCGTTCGGGTAGAGATAGAAGTTTCATAGGTTTGGTTTTTAATAATCCTTAGTGAAAAGTGAGAAGTGAAAAGGCAGAAGTTTTCTTAAACCATTTTTGACAACATAGCGAAAACTTCATTTGCCAAACTTTCTATCTTTTCTGTTTGATTCTCTTTTAAAAAATTAAGTGTTAAAGTGATTTCAATTTGTGTATCCAGTTCTACAAGGGATGATCTACTGATTTCATAAAACCTTCGTCTTTCCTTTGTTGATTTTCTTGAAGCGCCTTCAGCAATATTTGAAGGAATAGATACTGCTGACCGTCTTATTTGACTAATTAAACCAAACCGCTCATCAGCAGGTAATTCTTCAGTTAATAAATATGTTTCTGATACTAATTCTATACTTTTCTTGTAAACAACAAGATTTTTATGTTTAAGTGGTAGCATGTAATTCAACTTTGATTAAGGTTTATAACCTTATGAACCATATTTGTTGAATTCCTTACACTTTTTTTAAAAATTTCTGCCTTCTGCCTTCTGCCTTCTGCCTTCTGCCTTCTGCCTTCTGCCTTCTGCCTTCTGCCTTGGACTTGCAACAAAAAAGTGGACAGTTGGTTAAGGGTGATCATGCTGCTTGTTTTTGTTTCAGTTGTTGTTCGGCTTGAATTGGGCTTTGGTAATCCAGTGCCGAATGCCGGCGTTTTCGATTGTACCAGATCTCAATAA
>JBGTFX010000298.1:0-3754 GCA_041747055.1 Balneolaceae bacterium | reverse complement strand
ACTTGGAAATGATTTGAGAAAACAATGTTATATTCGTCATAGAGAGAAAGTTTCTTTGGTGTTGTGCAACTCAAATATACATTTGAGATACACAAAGTTCTTTCTCTCTTTTTTTTATTCAACGTTTAGGACGCTATTGTTTGTAGAACTATAATTTCCTGAGATTTAACTTAGTCGAAATAAGTTTTGCAGCAAATGCAGTTACTAAATTCCTTTCCGTGTCCAAAAAAAATCTGCCTGATCCTGAAAGATAAAAGTCTAAAATCAACCCTTGCACTTTTCGTCCCATCCAGCTAATCCTTAAAACCCTTTTATCCTGTTCAATAATCTTCACTTTTGCCATATAGATTTCATAGATTTGCAGACCTATGAAATCAACTCAATATGCAGATATCGCTTTTCCTACTGCCGTCCGCCGGGTGTTCACCTATGAGGTTCCGGCTGAGCTGGATCTACAACCCGGAATGAGAGTCTGGGTGCCGTTGAGGAGTGAATTTGCCATCGGAATGGCTGTTACTATTCATAGACAAAAACCTGATTTTAAAACGAAGCCTATCCGCCGGGTGCTGGATGATGAACCGGTAATGAGCGTAACCATGCTGAAGCTAACCGAGTGGATTCATCGCTTCTATTTCTGCAGCTGGGGGGAGGCAATTCAGGCAGCATTGCCGGTAGGATTGAACTTCTCTTCCGAAAAAAGACTGAAAGTAGTTGAGGGGATTGATTCCGTGCTACCACTACAGGAACAGGAGATGCTTGATGATATTGAATCTGCATCCATGACTTTAAAAGAGGCTCAAAAACGGTGGCGAGATGGAGCCGATAAAAAGCGTCTGAACAAAATTCTGAAAAATGGATTGGTTGAAGTTTGGGAAGAGCCTCGTCAAAATGTGAATTACAAAAAGGTAAAACATTGGAAGCTGGCTGAATCAGTTGATCCTGCAGAAGTGGTAAATGAGCTTACAGAAAGTGACCGGAATAAAAAATGGGTTCAGGCTTTTTCTCAACTTACAGAAATGGAGCTCCCGGTCACTCATCAGACTCTGCTTCGGGAAAAATTATTTACGCCTTACACTCTCAATCGAATAGAGGAGGAAGGGTGGATTGAATCGGTCGATCTTCCTGTAAAGGGAATGGAAGAAGAACGGGGAATACATCAACCCGAAGAGATTAAAACGTTGTCCGGCCAGCAACAGACCGCTTTTGAGGAAATTCGTGAATCGCTGGATAAAAAAGAGTTTAAAAGTTTTTTGCTATTTGGAGTAACGGGATCAGGGAAAACGGAAGTGTATATTCATGCCCTAAAACATGCGCTTGAGCAGGGCCGCGGAGGACTGGTGCTTGTGCCGGAAATTGCCTTGACTCCCCAAACCGTTCAGCGGTTCTACCAGATTTTTGGCGATCAAATTGCGGTACTACACAGCCGGATGAGTGAAAGGGAAAGGTTTGAAGCGTGGCAGCATCTGAAGTCCGGCGATCGGCGTATTGCGATTGGACCAAGATCAGCTGTGTTTGCTCCGGTTCAGGATGTGGGGCTAATTGTGGTGGATGAAGAGCACGATACGTCATATAAGCAGTACGATCCATCTCCCCGTTACAACGCACGAGATGTGGCAATCATGAGATCGTATATGGAAAATGCCGTTACTGTTTTAGGGTCAGCAACCCCTGGAATGGTATCTGTTCAAGCCGTAAAAGATGAAAAACATTCATTGCTGCATTTACCGCTCAGGCCAACAGGAACGATGCCTACGGTTGAGATTTTAAACATGCTGGAGTACAAATCAGCAATGAAGGGGCCGTTGACCATCGAGCTGTTTAACGAAGTAAAAGAAGCGTTGGCGCGAAAGGAACAGATCATTTTGCTTTTTAATCGTCGCGGATTTGCATCGTATCTTCAGTGCGAAGATTGCGGACATGTTCCGCAGAGTCCCGAAAGTTCAACGAGCCT
This sequence comes from Balneolaceae bacterium, assembly GCA_041747055.1. GTDB lineage: Bacteria > Bacteroidota > Rhodothermia > Balneolales > Balneolaceae > SW132. Next base: position 1,803 of record JBGTFX010000298.1, on the reverse strand, counting down.
TACCTATCATAAAAGAAAGAATATTTTGCTTTGTCACTACAGCGGATATTCGCGCAGGGCAGATACGAAATGCGAGATGTGTCAATCCACAAACCTGGTGACGAAAGGCAGCGGAACCCAACAAGTTGAGGAGGAGATTATCGAACTGTTTCCCGATGCTCGGGTTTTGCGAATGGATCGGGACACAACAAGTGGAAAGCACGGTCATCAAAAAATCTACGATCAGTTTTTAAGTGGCGGCGCCGATATTTTGGTTGGAACGCAGATTGTAGCCAAGGGACTCAATTTCCCAAATGTTACAGTTGTTGGGGTAATTAATGCCGATACGGAATTAGCATTTCCATCCTTTCGTTCGGGGGAACGAATGTATCAGCTGTTGAGTCAGGTTGCCGGAAGGGCGGGGCGAGCCGAGAAGCCGGGGAAAGTATTTGTTCAGACCTGGAAGCCCGATCATCCCGCCATAAAACATGCCCGTACTCACGATTTTAAATCCTTTTCGCGTGCAGAACTCCCCGATCGGGAGATGCTGCAGTTTCCACCCTTTTCGCGAATGATTGTGTTTCAGTTTAAGTGCAAATCAGAAGGGAAGGTACAGCGGGTGGCTGAAGCGTTTTGTGAGGCTCTTCGCGCCGAACTTGGAGTGAATGGAGTATCAGGGCCATCACCTTCGGTTATTGAGTGGATGAGTGGTCAGTACCAGTGGGAGGCAAACATCAAGCTGAATAAGGCGTATCAAGCATCAGCAATTGAAGAACTTTTAAACCGAGTATTTGAAAGATTTGATGTAAATAAGCCAAAGGGGGCAAGCGCAGTACGTATTAATGTGGATGTAGATGCGGTTGAGTAAAGGTGATTGTCAGCTTCTATTAAATCTTCTTAAAATATCGCCAAAGGATGGTCCCGCTCTGGATCAAAAGTTTAGTAAGAAGTGAGTACTCCTTTGTGGTAAACATCTTGTTCCGTTTGAGGACGATATATGCAAAAATTTCTGAATCTTTAGGAATTTTGCGATCATTTTTGAGAAACTCTCTATCCGTAATTGCAAACAGAGGGATGCCAATCTCTGCGGGAAGTCTTGCATCTAAGGAAGCTTCATTGAAAAGACCGGAATCTTCTCCAAACGCATGGTTTGTGAGATAGGGTTCACGGTTGTTCAATAAGTTTTTAAATGTTGTCTCCTCAATAAGGTCGTCCGGACCAAACTTCTGAAGTTCAGTCAACCCCATGGTTAAAATTAGGCGGGGCTGGTTATCCCGAATCACCCAAAAATAAATATGATCTACTCCAAACCGGTTGTTCAGCAATGAACATAGTTTGCGGGAAATGGTGAAAAAATCACCTTTCTGTACCTCCTCCATCAACTTCTGAACAAATTCCTTTTTGTTCAATGAAAATTCTTTTGGAATGGACTTTTCATTCAAGGTGGTGGTTAACTTCATCTCCACCTTTTCAATAATCCCCTCAGGATTATCTTTAAACATCATCTTATCAATAAAATCAGCGGCTCCGAGTTCCAGCGCATCTTTTTCCTTTTCAACAGTTGGAAGACTGGTCATGATTAAAATAGGAATATTTTTATGATCGGCGTCTACTGTCAAAGACTGTAAAAATTCCAGCCCGTTGATGCCCGGCATATGAATATCGGAGAGGATCATATCCACTGTATTCTCTGAAAGTGCATTTACAGCTTCCTGAGCATTTTTAACCGGGATTAATTCAAAATGCTTCTCCAAGATCCTTTTAACAAAAATGTGACATATTTCATCATCATCAATTACGAGTATTTTATACTGGGTACCCATA
>JBGTFX010000297.1:0-8071 GCA_041747055.1 Balneolaceae bacterium | reverse complement strand
AAGATGTGGAGTTGAGAATATATCCCCCCGGAGAACATGGAGTTGCGTACAATCAACAGAGTTACCTGTTGCTGCACAAGGTTTACACCGATTTTTTGGAAAAACATTTGAAGTAATTTCGAAAGAAAAAGACCCGTCAGGTTTTTATAAACCTGACGGGTCTTAAGTTATTTTTATATGAAAAAACCCAACTTCCAAATAATGCGAGCCGCTATTGAGATTGCGGAGGCAAATAAAACTCCTTTTGGAGCGGCGTTGGCAATGGGTGATGAAATTTTTGTGACGGCAGCCAATCAAACCAAAGAATTAAACGACCCAACCGCCCACGCTGAGATTATGGCCATTCGAAAACTTGGTGAAATGATTGGGAAAACTACGCTGTCCGGTTTTACACTTTATACCACGTGCGAGCCGTGTCCCATGTGTATGAGCGCGGCTATTTTGGCGAAAATTGATACTCTCTTTTTTGGGTGTGATATCCCTACAATTGCAACATATATGGATCAGATTTTACTAGATGCTGAAGCTGTTAATAAGCATGGCTTTCACTCTGTAAAATTGAAGGGTAATGTACTTAGTAATGAGTGTGAGGCGCTCCTTGAAGCTTTTGTTTGATGATTATTTAAATGGGACGTTGTTTTCATTTGTCTCATAATGTGATAACTTTGTATCGTTACTTAATGAATCAAAATTGATTTGAAAATACTTATTGCAGGTGCTGGTGAAGTAGGGTACGAACTTGGAAAAGTTTTGTCCCAGGAACACCATGATGTAACTATTCTTGATCAACGACAATCGTGTCTTCAGCGGGTTATTCAAAATCTTGACGTTCTTACAGTTGAAGGCAACGCCACATCCCCACATTCTCTTGTTGAAGGCGGAGCAAATAGTGCGGATCTCATGATTGCTGTTACAAGTGTGGATGAAGTTAATATCATCGCCTCCATGATGGCCAAACGTTTGGGAGTAAAAAGCGTGATTGCCCGTGTTCGTAATGATGAATTATCACAAGCAGACTCCCCGCTCTCCCCTTCTGAATTGGGTATTGATGTACTCATCCATCCTGAACAAGCCGCTGCGGCAGAAATCCATTTATTGGTTAAAAGAGCATCGGCAAGTGATGTAGTATCATTGGCTGATGACAGACTTCAAATGGTTGGTTTACGAATTGAACCGGATTCAAAAATTGCTGATCAACCTTTATCTGAACTGGCGAAACAGTTTGATGAACTTGAAGCCAGGGTACTGGCAATTTCCCGTCGTGGCAGAACACTTATTCCACATGGAGACACTCAGCTAAAAGCAATGGATCATGCTTTTTTCATAACAAAGACGGAAAACGTAAAAAACCTAATTAATTTAACGGGGCACGACAGTAGTGCTCTACGCCGGGTGATGATTGCCGGCGGAAGTGATGTGGGACGATTACTTGCAAAAAGATTGTCTGCAGATTCCTATAAATGGCAGATTAAACTTATTGAACCGGATAAAGAAATTGCCACCGAAATAGCCAATAGTAATCGTAATATATTGGTTTTGAACGGTAATCCTACCGATCCAAATCTGTTGGTTGTTGAAGGCATTCAGGAAATGGATGCATTTATTTCGGTTACAGATGATGAAGAATCAAATATCATTTCTTGTTTGATGGCAAAACATCTTGAGGTTAAAAAGACGGTCGCCTTGGTATCTAAAACACAATATGTGCCACTGAGTCAAACCATTGGCATCGATGCAATTGTAAACGTAAAAGCATCTGCGTCCGATGAAATTCACCGTCAAATTCGCCAGGGAATGATGCTTACAGTAAAAGCCCTGCAAGGAATTAAGGCAGAAATCATTGAAGTAGTTGCAGGTAGAAACTGTAAAATGCTAAATACACCCGTTCGTGACCTTGACTTGCCAGATGGAGCCGTTTTAGGTGGAATTCTCCACAATGGGCATGTGGAAATTGCAGTTGGTAGTTCAGTTATTCGTCAAGGCGATCGTGTGATTGTTTTAGCACTACCTCATGCGATCGAAAAAATAGATAAATTATTCTAAATGCTCGAACGTCTTAAACAGAATAGAATTCGACCCAGAATTGATATTAAACTTGTGTCGGGTATTCTCGGTGGACTGATTTTCTTCCTCGGTGCTGCACTTTTACTTCCTTTTTTTGTTGCTCTGTTTTACAGTGAGCCTTCCTGGAGCGCATTTTTAATAACGGCTGTGGGATCTATGTTTTTAGGTGCCGTTCTATTTTTCTTATTTAAACCCGAAGAAGAACTTCGAATGAGAGAAGCTTTTTTGATTGTTACTCTCGCATGGTTTGTAGGCTCTCTTGTTGGAGCATTTCCATTCACCCTATCCGGTACGCTGGAATCCTATACCGATGCCGTGTTCGAAACCATGAGCGGATTAAGTACCACAGGGGCCACTATTTTAGGCGGATTAACCAACGAAGGCATTCAAAATCCTGATATTGAAGCCCTGGATAAAAGTCTTTTATTCTGGCGATCCCTCTCCCATTGGCTCGGAGGAATGGGAATTATTGTACTTACACTTGCCCTTTTACCCCTTTTGGGGATTGGCGGAATGGAACTCTATCAAGCCGAATATTCCGGTTCAACCTCCGATAAATTAACCCCCCGAATTCAGGAAACTGCCTTTCTGCTCTGGACGGTTTATGTAGGGATGACATTTGTTCAGTTTCTTCTACTTTGGCTCCATCCGTCAATGGATTGGTTTGAGGCAATCAATCATGCATTTTCCACTTTAGCAACCGGTGGATTTTCTACACAAAACGACTCTATTACAGGTTTTAATTCTGTGTATATAGATGTTGTTATTACCATTTTTATGTTTTTAGCAGGTATTAATTTTGCCTTGCACTATCGCCTTTTTACAGGTAATACAAAAAGCTTTTTCGAAAACAGGGAAATTCGTTTTTACAGTCTTCTAACTATTCTATTTATAGTAGGAATTTCAGGTGGTTTATGGATTATCGATAACTACTCGTTTGGAGATGCCTTGCGCTATGGAAGTTTTCAGGTATTAGCAATCTTGACAACAACTGGATTCGGCACCGACGATTATGCACTTTGGATGCCTTTTACTTCTTTCCTCCTCTTTCTACTCTTTTTTACCGGTGGATGTGCCGGGTCTACGGGAGGTGGTATTAAAATGATCCGTCTTATGATTATTGCTAAAAACGTAGGGCGCGAATTCAAGCAAATTTTACACCCTCAGGCTGTTTTACCCATTCGCGTAGGCAATCGTGTTATTGAGAGCTCTATCCTTAAAACCATTCTGGGATTTTTCGTTGTTTATTTTCTCATATTCGCTGCTGGTGCCGTTATCATGAGTTTTATGGGATATGATTTTATGTCTGCCATGGGCGCCAGTATTGCAAGCCTAGGGAATATCGGACCTGCCTGGGGTGATTTTGGTCCCACAGAAAATTACGCGGGGGTGCCCATTATTGGAAAATGGGTTTTTCTAACCCTGATGATGATTGGCCGGCTTGAACTGTTTACTGTATTAGTTATTTTTACACCGTGGTTCTGGAAAAATTAGTGACTAGATCTATCTGATAAACAGGTCATTAAAGATTTTCTCTCCTTTGGATTCGCCAATTAAGATCAACTCCTGGGCGGGATTCATCACAGTATTAGGGTCCGGGTTTATCTCCATCTCACCATTCTCCCGAATTGCAATAACCGTACAACCCGTTTTTTGACGAATATCGCTTTGGATAAGACTCTTTTGAGATAATGTTGACGTTACTTTATGATTAAAGATGTTTAGGCCTTCAGCAAGCATCATTACATCCTGCCCTTCAAGAATATTGAAAATGGTATTTGCTCCCATCGAAGCATAACTCATTACAAAGTCTGCCCCTGCCCTGTGTAGCGTATTTACATTTTTCTCATACGTTGCCCGACTTATAATCTCCATCTTCGGACAAAGCTGCCGACAATATATAGTTAAGAAAATGTTTGTATCATCATCGTGAGTAGTGATTAATGTTGTATGGGAGTCTTTTAACCCCGCCTTAGCTAGTACTTCATAGTCTGCAGCATCACCCAAAATATATTTTTCTTTGTCGCGAATCCGATCCGGGTTCTTGTCTATAATCCTATAATCTATCTGTCGTTCACTTAACGATTGAGCGGCAGCTCGCCCAACTCTACCTGCCCCTATTATTACCACCGGTTTATCCGAAACATGATAAATACTTACCAACTCATCATACCTGCGAAGCTGCTCAACAGAACCTGCTAATACCAAGACGGTTTTATCTGTAATAGGTGTTTCCGGCTTAGGTTGTTTAAATTTTCCTCTCTCCCAAACTCCCACAATCGACACCCCTACCGTTTCCCGAAGTTTACTTTCCAAAATAGTTTTACCAATTAGTGGAGTTCCTTGTACTGTAGCCTCGCCAATTACCAGCTGATCAATATGCCCGATTACGTGAACTCTTGCATTTCCACCGAGTGTTCGTCTTGCCAGTGAACGGCCTAATATTTCGCCCATTTTCAACACGTGATTTGTGCCGGCCAACTGGAGGATATCGACTGAGTCAGCGGAGGCTGCAGATGCTACAATTTTGATCTTCTTGCTAAATTCCCGGATAGTAAACGCGATATTTGTATTCACGGAATCACTTCCGGTAGCGACAACCATCGATGCATTTTCAATAAATAAATTTTTATAAGTCTCGTAATCAACAGGATCACTGTTAATTATGTTATATCCCTCATCAGAAAGTTCCAGTGCTTTCTGCAAATCCGGTTCAAGAAGTGCATACTCAATTTTGTATGAATCCAGCTTCTTAATTAATGCTTCAGTAATTGCATCTAAATGTGTGATAATTACATGATTCTTTACCTCTTCCTCAAGCTTCTTTGGTGCCCTGGCTTGATTTTGAGCTTTTAACCAGGGAGCATAAAAAAACTCAATAAATGTAAACGGCAGCATAATCAACAATAACATCACACCGGAAAAGAGTACAATCATAGAAAACAGGCGCCCCAAATCCGTTACAAAAACAATATCACCAAAGCCAAGTGTGGTCATGGTTACCAAGGTCCAGTAAAATCCTGTTAGCCAAGTTAGTTCATGATCCTGCCCTTCATATGCCATTACATAGTGAAAGAGAATGCTGTATAAAACAAAAAGACCAACAATCACACTCAGAAACTTCAATAATTTCCGGATATTGGTTTTTGTTCTCCTGTTAGCAAAAAAATAAGAAAGTTGAGACCCTAAAAATTTCAAACTGATAAACTCTGGTTAACATTACTTCTGTAGTATTAACTCAAAGATACAATTCCTGCGTTCAATTTTTGCATTCTTTGAGTTTATGTAAATTCTTGCTTCAAAATTGGCAATTCTATACATGTTATAGTTACTTTTGTCCTATCATTTTAACGGAATATAAACCTATCAACTCACGATTTGTGATCCGATTTTTTTTCTGTGTTGTTGTCTTTTTAATAGCTTTCCCAGTTCAACAAATTTCTGCTCAGGAACAGCCGGGACTGAAGCCTATCCCTAATGTTTATCTTGATTGTGATGCCTGCGACTTTACCTATATTCGTACCAATATCACGTTTGTGAATTACGTGCGTGATCAGGATGATGCATCCATTTATTTAACAATTGACGATCAACGAACAGGAGGCGGCGGCCGTGAATTTTTGCTCCGATTTAGAGGAATGGGTCCGTTTCAGGGACAGAATGACACTCTTCGATATGTTTCCTCCAGTACGGATACGGGTGATGAACGCCGTATTGGCCTCAATCGACATATTAAAATAGGCTTGTTACCCTATGCTGCACAAACTGTAGCGCTCATTAATCTTGATATTTTTTATAACCAACCTGAATCAACCGGAGAAGAGGAAAGTGATACTGATGACCCCTGGAATGGCTGGATATTTGATCTTGATCTAAGGTCAAATATGAGTGGACAGGATACAGAGTTCAACTTCGGTTTGTTTAGTGGCATTGAAGCAGAGCGAACAACTGCAACTTGGAAAATCAGGGGACGGGCAAGAGGAGAAATTCGCCGGCGAAATGTAGAATTAACCGATCGAACGTTAAATATTAACCGCGACTGGGGTGATTATTGGGGAATGATTGGTTATAGTCTTACCAGTCAATCTACAATTGCACTCTTTTCCAGAGCTCGTTTTTCAAGAACCGGTAATATTGCACTTGAAACCTATTTAGCCCCGGCAATTGAATACAACTTCTTTCCCTACGGGGAATTTCAACAAAGGCGATTTATTGTTCAGTATCAGATAACACCTATATACCGAAGATATTTTAATACAACCATTTTTTTAAAGGATGAAGAGACAATAATGTCTCAAGAAGTTTCTACTCGATTGCGGTACGATCAAAGATGGGGACGTATTGATATTCGAATGTCTGCCATGCACTTTTTTCACGATCCATCTATTAATAGAATAGAGTTTAACCCTTCCTTTAATATTCGCATTATCCGTGGATTATCGGTGAGCTTATCAGGCCAGTATCGAATAATTAATGATCAACTATCCCTTGAGCTGCCATCCAATGTTGATCCAAATGATCCTGAATCCATAATCCGGGGGGTACAACGCCCCACTTCATTTGACTACTCCGTCTCATTTGGCCTCTCCTACACCTTTGGTTCTATTTACAATAATGTGGTAAACCCAAGGTTTTAACTTTTCATACTTCTCAGGTGTTAAAGACTTCATTTGAGCCTCCATTCTACCTTTTCTAAAGTTTTTTGAAATAATCCCCCGATTTTTTAAGTTCATTTACAACTATTTAATGATGAGAGTACATTATGTTAAAATTAAGCCTAACATTAATACTATTTACCTTTCCGTTATTTAGCCAATCTGTAGAAAATGATGTAGAGACATATCTTAAAGAAGGGCATAAACTTGAAAAGCAGGAAGCCTATGAAGATGCACTTCTTATTTGGGCTGATGCATTCAGCACTTTGGAAGAACCCAGCCCTGCCATTGGACGTGAGTTTGTTCGAATGGCCACAGAACAAAACTTGCGCGATTATTATGAATTGGCTTCTATGGTCTATTTTTGGGGATTAACTGCAGAAAAATTCGAATCTACAACGGATCTCCTGCATAGTGAGTTAATTATGATGGAGCCGATTATGACGGATGAAGAATTTTCCTCAGTTCATACTTTTTTTGAAAATAAAGATCCCGCTTTATATAAAGAATTAGAACATTTTTGGAATAGACTTAATCCAACTCCGGGTACTGAGCATAATGCCAGAATGGTAGAGCACTGGGAACGTGTAACTTATGCCAAAGAACATTTCACAAGAAATATAAAAGAACCGTTAAATACGGATGATCGGGGAATTAGCTATATAAAATATGGGCAGCCCGACCGCCTACATAAAGGTCGACTTGAAGTTACCCGTGGCCAGGCAGCGTCACTGAGTACTATGCTTGACCCCGTCGCCGACGCTCAATTTATGGCCAATATCATTATGGATTTCGGTCTGAATCCCGAATACGAACTATGGATATATAATCAGCCAAACCCAGAAATGAAGTTTAACCTATTTAAATTATTTGGTGAACACCCAACCAGGGGATTTGGCCTTGTGGATCAAGTAGAAGATTTTATCCCCTCGCGAGCATTTTCGTTTGATTCAAACCGCTATAGAATACAAAGTTTAACCGAAAGAGCTACAACTGCAGGAGTAAATCTAAGTCCCGGGATGATTTATTTGTGGTACTTTTATGAAAAGCTCGCTTCGATGGAACCCTATTTCGCCAATCAGTTTAGTAATATTACTGCTGAATGGGAGTCTGCAGAAATGCACCTTAATAGCCGTGAATCAGGTCAAAATCCCACCTCAGGTAAGTATGCAGGGCAACTTCAAATTCAAAGAAATCAAATCGCAGCACTTCGGGATCTAAACCTTGCTCCTGTTGAATTTTCAACACACGAAAAAAATCTCCCAACCATTCCGGTAGAGGTTTTCCAGTACCGAATACTCGACGAACAAAATAAACCGGCTTATGCTACCTTTATTGAAAGTAAACCTGGA
>JBGTFX010000296.1:0-7201 GCA_041747055.1 Balneolaceae bacterium | reverse complement strand
GTCTTGTATCGAGTGAATGGGAGCATATGGTAAGTAAAGTTAAGGAGATGGAAGCCCAGATTGAAAAACTGGATGATAAGTTAAAACACTACGAAAGGGTTGAACAAGCGCTCCACGAAACCCTTCAAACAGCAAAGGATTCGGCAGACCAAAAGCTTGTTGGTGCCAAAAAAGATGCGAAAAACATTATTGAAAAAGCAGAAATTGAAGCTGATTCCATTGTTCGGGAGGCAAATCAACAACGGCAGCAAATCCGACAAAGTATTCTAATGCTCCTGGATAGACGCGAAGAAATTGTTGGCGGAATTCGCTCTTATTTAGAAATTGCATCGGAATCCCTTAAGCAATTCGCAAAAGATGAAGCTTCACTTTTCACATTACCCAAGGATGACCGGCAGTTATCATCAAAAAATTCTGATAATGATTCTGAACCTGCCAAGAAAAAAAATAACCGGGAAGAACAGCCCTCTCCTCCGGGGGCTGAAAACCTCGATGATATTTTAGATGAATTAGACTAACTACTAATTATTTTTTTAATGAAATTTGACTCCGTTGAAACGTTTCGAAAAAAACGCTCAGAAGCTCTAACATTTATACAATCTCAAACTGACCTTCGCCCAAATTATATGATAATTCTGGGTACGGGTTTAGGCCAATTGGCTGATGAGATGGATATCATTGATGAGGTTTCTTACGATGATATCCCGCACTTCCCTATATCAACCGTAGAAAGCCATGCTGGAAAGCTTCTTTTTGGCATACTTGGAGGCAAAGAAGTTGTAGCCATGCAGGGACGCTTTCATTTTTATGAAGGATATACCATGCATCAGATTGCTTTTCCTGTTCGTGTATTAAAAGCCAATGGAGCGGATACATTAATTGTAAGCAACGCTTGTGGCGGAATGAATGTGAATCATAATCGGGGTGATATCATGCTCATTCGTGATCATATTAACATGCTTGGCGATAATCCATTAATGGGGCCTAACGATGACGAACTTGGTCCTCGTTTTCCCGACATGAGCGAACCCTACAGCGAACGCCTGATGGACATAGCTAAAAATGTAGCTCTCGAAAATAATATACAGATGCACCAAGGCGTTTATGTGGCACTAAGTGGTCCTATGCTGGAAACAAAAGCAGAATACCGCTATTTACGTTTATTAGGTGCCGATGTGGTTGGGATGAGTACGGTTCCGGAAGTGATTGCCGCCATTCATATGGGAATGGAAGTTTTGGGTATTTCAGCAATTACCGACGAATGTTTTCCTGATGCATTGGAAGCTGTTAATATGGAAGATATATTAGAAGCGGCCGCAATGGCAGAACCAAAAATGACAAGAGTTATTGTAAATACCTTGGAGAAGCTATAGAGTAACAGTTCTTATACTGTTTTTAATTTTTAAAAATCGTATTTTAAAGATGTAGGTATCATCTAATCTACGGTTTCAACATTAACCCAATTTAGCACATCACTTGCATGAGCTTAGACGGTTTTAATCACAATCCTATTTGGGACGAACACGAGTGGGAGGCCCATCTTAATGAAATTGAAAAAAGAAGCGAGCAACTCCGTCGCTTTATTACGTCAGATCCCAAGGGAAATACCCCCCGATGGGTTACTCTGTTGCAAGAGAGTATTGACGAATTGGATGCCGTTGAAGCATTTATTGAGGAAGAACTGCTTTTAGATGAAGCTTATTTTCCCGATGATGAGGATGATTGGGAAGATGAAGAGGATGACGATATTGATGATGACTTTTTCTTTACCGATGACTTCCCCTTTATGGATGAAGATGAAGATGAAGACGATTTTGATTACGGCGAAGACTGGAAAGAATTGAGCGAAGATTTTACTCTTTCTGATTATGGCTCCATCGAAAACATGGAACTATACAAGGAAGCGTTAAGTCTGGCCGTTGATGTTTTAAAATGGGGCGAAACGATCCCTCCGAATTTACAGCACCATTTAGTCCACGAATTTGTAAGCAACATTTTAAAAATTAGTGCGAAACTCGCCGGCGGATACTCTTTCGGATTTGAGCAAGATGTGATGGGTGGAAATATCGCCTATACTAAAAAAGCCCTATACAGCTCAAATGATGCACTTAAGATTCTGCAAAGTATCAAAAAGGAGCCTTACTTAACTCCGGATATTTATGCTGCTTTCCATAGCCGCTTATTTGAAGTACGAAACGATATAGGAGTTTACATTCAAGAACTCAGGGATCGGTTTCATTACGGTATTGAATAAATACTAAGTTAGAAGCATTTTTAAAAAATTCCGAAAAAGTGTCATCCCGTCCCGAAATCCTTCGGGACGCTCATCTTTTGAACGCGAAGCGAAATCTCATGTCTCTAAATATAGCAGGAGATGCCGGATCGGGGTTCGGCATGACGTAAAGTCTTTTGACAGCCTCAGGTTTAGTCTAAGAAGATCACTCCTCTCGCCAAATCTTCACTACTTTATTACCATTCGAATCAATGGATCCCCTGAACATTCCCGGTGTATTCATGTCCATAACAATATTGCCATTTCGGTCTACGGCAATAAACCCGGCATCATCGGGCTGAAGTCTTTCCGTTAACAAAAAGTTAACCGCTCCTTCCAGATCATAGCCACCAAATTCTACAAGATTAGCAATTGTATTAGCAGACACCTGCTCCATAATTCGTTCGCCCCATCCAGTTCCTGAAATAGCTGCTACATGATTTGCAAAAGTACCGGAACCAATAATCGGGACATCACCCACTCTTCCGAACTGCTTGTTGGTCATACCACCGGTTGACGTTGCCGCAGCTAAATTTCCATGTACATCAATTGCGACAGCACCCACAGTTCCAAATTTATCTGCATTTGGCGATTCATAATAGGAAGGGGCTTCATCAGTATTTAACGCCTGATCTTGTGCACGCTCCCACTGCTCGTAGCGATTTTTGGTAAAGAAATGACTGTTCTCTACACGCTCTACATTTGTTTCGTTTGCATATTCTTCTGCGCCATTTCCGGAAAAGAAAATGTGATTCGACTCTTCCATTACAATCCGTGCCAGAGAAATAGGGTTTTTAACCGTTGTTAACCCGGTTAAAGCGCCGGCCCGCATCGTACTTCCATCCATAATTGCGGCATCAAGCTCATGAGTGCCATCTTTGGTAAATACGGATCCTTTTCCTGCGTTAAAAAGCGGATTATTTTCCAACTTCATTACAACCTGTTCAACCGCATCAAGTGCGCTGCCGCCGTCACGAAGCACAAGCTGCCCCGTTCGAACAGCTTCTTCCAAACCTTCATAGTACTTTTGCTTCACGGAATCAGGTAAATCCTGTGAAATAGTACCTGCTCCTCCATGAAGTGCAAGTGCCCACTCAACTTGCTGTTCTTCAGGATTATTTGAGCACGAGATTACAAACAGTAGTACAGTAAAAATCGTAAGAAAATTTTTCATGGGTGATCTTTTTGTGTTTCAAATATGGAAATAAATAAAGGGAGAATAGCAGAAATAAAAAAGCCCGGCTTGCTTTAAACCGGGCTTTGAATGTTAAAAGAAGTTACTCTTTTTTATCTCGGGGCCTGAATGACTCCAGGAAATCCATAGGAATTGGAATAAAGGTAAAGGTTGAATTCTCTTCACCGATTTCACTCATTGTTTGCAAATATCTGAGCTGCAATGCTGTAGGTGTTTTTTCGATCATCTTACCGGCTTCCACAAGTTTTTCGGCCGCTTCAAATTCACCCAGCGCATTAATAATCTTAGCACGTCTGTCACGCTCAGATTCTGCCTGCCGGGCCATGGCACGCTTCATTGATTCAGGCAAAATAACATCCCGAACTTCAACAGATACAACTTTCACTCCCCACGGATCGGTCTGGCGATCGATAATATCCTGAATGGTTTTATTTATTTTATCACGTTCTGCTAGAATTTCATCGAGCTCGAACTGGCCAATTACGCTACGCAGTGTTGTTTGAGCCAACATAGATGTAGCTGCGATATATCGTTCAACCTGGATTACAGCTTTTTCTGCATCAACAACTCTGAAAAACGTGATCGCATCAACGTTTACGGTAACGTTATCCTTAGTAATAGCTTCCTGTTTATCTACATTGATAGTTAATACCCGAAGGTCAACCCGCTCAATTTTATCGATAAATGGAATTAGAATGATAAAACCCGGCCCTTTTGTGGACTGAAATTTACCAAGACGAAAAACAACTCCCCGCTCGTACTCACGTAGAATTTTGAACATCTGTGGTAAAAATACCGACAGAAATACGATGATTGTAATTAACCATACAATCAAATTTGATAGTGCACCTGGATCATCCATTAGCAGACTCCTCTTTTATTTTAGTTTTAGATTTTACAAAGACTTTTAAACCACGAAATTCAACAATCACACATCGATCTCCTTCTTCAAGAATTTCATCACTTTCCGCTGTCCAATATTCCCCGGCATGCTGAATCCGACCTGGAATTTCTGGCGTGATACGATCTGACACAATTGCTTCTTTTCCCGTTTCATATTCAGTGCCTATTCGATGCCCGCCCATCTGAGCTTTTATACCTGATGTAACGATCCAGGCGAAAAACAATACTGTTAAAATGGTTGCGGGAATCAACCAATACCACGATACCTGCATCTCCTCAGGCATATCCTGAAATAACATTAATGCTCCTAAAAAGAATGACACAGCTCCTCCGGTTATTAATATTCCAAATGCGGGTGTAAATGCTTCTATAACAAAAAGTATGATGGCCAATGCAATCAATAAAAATCCGGCAATATTTACCGGCATTGCAGCCACGCCATAAAGTAATAATATTAATGCAATTACACCTGCCATTCCGGGAACAATTCCGCCGGGGTTCGTTACCTCACCTATTATTCCATAAATAGCTACCAGAGTGAGGATTAGCATCACTTCGGGGCGAAGAATGAAACTAAAAAATATTTCGGCAGCATTTCGGGGAATTTCATTTTGAGAAGCTCCGTCGGTTCTTAAAACTTTTCCTTCAACCTCCATACCATCAATTTGTGAAAGCAAATCATCAATGCTTTCTGCAATCAAATCAACAACATTTAAATCCAGTGCTTCACCGGCTGTAATTGAATTTCCATCCCGGACGGCTGACTTTGCCCATTCGGCGTTTCTTCCACGCTCTTCGGCAATTGATTCGATGTAGCTCTCAGAAAACGCGAATATCTTCTTTTGCGCAACCGTATCCATCTCTCCACCGCCCATTACCACCGGAGATGCTGCTCCTATATTTGTAGCAGGAGCCATGGCTGCAATATGCGCCGCCAAAGTAATAAATGTTCCTGCGCTTCCCGCATTAGCACCGCTTGGTGAAACATAAACAACTATAGGGTGGCTTGATGCGAGCATCGCCTGTACAATATCCTGGGTAGAATCCAAAAGTCCACCGGGAGTATCCAATACCATTACCAGCACTTCATCTCCCCTGTCAATTGATGCAGACAGTCCTCGATTGATATATTGGGTGGTAGTTGGCCCTATCGTACCTGATACACGAATAATACTGACCGTTTCATTTCTCTCGCCAGAAGCATCCAAATTGTCCAAATCCTGCATTACAAATGCAGTTCCGGTTATAAATAAAATGGTCGCAACGATAATATTTAGTTTTTTCATCATACTATAATAATCTAACGCTATCAAATTTGGTTCCAAAAAGAGATCTTTTCTTCACTATAAACATGATACTCAATTCAATAAAATATATTGGTATCAATTACCATCAACTTTCCCCTTAAGCAAACGCTTATTTTGAAAATTTCAATTCAACAAATATTCTGCTTGCGTTTATATCGAAAAAGAGAGAGATTTCTTGTATGAAATTTGACGCACACAATATTCTTTCTACTTCTCTTCGCCGTCGCCGCCGCTCAGGCGTGTGACTTTAGTGTGTAATATCTAAAAAGTTTTCACAACGCCTGCTTAATTCATTTTGAGCAGGCGTTTTTTTTTGCTTCCCACTTTTTACCGATAGCAAAATCAAATTTCAACAACCCTCACATAAATAATTAGATCCATGAACCATTTTTTAACCATTGGGGAATATAGCCCCGAAATAATTCAAAGCTTTATCGACACCAGTGTACTTCTAAACGATACAAATGAGCAAGTATTAGCATCTAAAAACATCGCTTTCATCTTCGAGAAGCCATCTCTTCGAACCAAAATAGGTACAGAAGCGGCAATCAATCATTTAGGTGGAAACGTTATTCATGTAGAATCTGACCTTGTTCTGTCAAGCGGAAAAGCCGTTCCATTTAGCTGCAGAGAATCGTTGAACGACGCCATGAAAAATCTATCTCTATGGTGTGATGCCGTTTTTGCCAGAGTCTATTCCCATCAGACGCTAAAAAAAATGACGGAATATGGCAGCATTCCCGTAATAAACGCTTTGTGTGATGAACATCACCCCATGCAAGCACTGGCTGATCTCCACACCCTTCAGCAAACATTCGGAAAGGATCAAAAATTAACCATCTCCTTTGTGGGAGATGCCAACAATGTGTCCTTTTCATTAATTGAAATCGCGTTGAAATTTGGTCACACCATTCATTTTTCTTCTCCTGACAAATACAGCTGGCCGGAAAAAACCCTAAACTACTTTTCTCTTTTGGAGAAGAAATACAATGGCACATTTGAAAAGCTTAAGAATCCGTTTGATGCCGTTTCTAACGCAGATGCAGTTTACACTGACACGTTTATCTCTATGGGAGAAGAGCATCTGTACGAGGAGAAAATCAACCACTTCGAACCCTACCAGATCAACGAGGAGCTTTTCAATCAAGCCGGAAAGGATGCCGTTTTTATGCACTGCCTTCCGGCCCACAGGGGGGTTGAGGTAACCGATGGTGTGATTGATCACCCCAACTCACTGATTTATCAGCAGGCAAAAAACCGAATGGTAGTCTCGAAAGGTGTTTTTGCTTCACTTTTGAGTGGGGATAGTATCCGTCAGACCGCTCCAAGCGGTCAGACGGATGTAAAGACGAATGGAGCATTAAAAGTCCCCTCTTGAGAGGGGAAAGTGAAAGCAAAAAGGTAAAACCTTTTTTGCTGATCGAGGGGTGTGTTCAACTTGACTCAAAGCTTTGAATAACACACCCCTAAATCCCCTCTCAAGAGGGGACTTATTACAACCAAATTTCAAAAAACTTAAAAACA
>JBGTFX010000295.1:0-4956 GCA_041747055.1 Balneolaceae bacterium | reverse complement strand
AATGTGTACTTTTGTTCATATTGGTTAGTTGAGTTTGTAGGAAAACACAACATAACCAAAAGAGGGGAACTCGAAAGAGTTTCCCTCTTCATTTTTTATCTTTTACCGGACACTACTGATATTTTTTAGCTTTAACATAGCTGAAATGTATGATTTAAATTATACTATTGACAAACCACAAGTTAATAGTCCTTCGATTACTGTATTGCAACCTTGTTCTTCAAATATTGATTCTAAAGATGACCTTGAACAAGATTTATTATTTAGTGATTGCCGTGGTGAATATAGATACTTTGGAAATAATGTTTACAGATGCCTAAGAGTTGATGGAGGGCTTTTTGCGTGTTGTGATCACCCCGCTACATGTCCTGGTGGTGATGGCGGTTCTGATCCTGAAGTAAATTAATAAGATTTTAAATGGCCCGTTTTCGAGCCTTTTTACTAAATATCTTAAATTTTTTAACAATGAAAATTTTACTCACACTCCTATTTTTATCTTTATTCTCATTTCTTACAAAACCAAAAGCTCAAATTAATTTTACTGCTATTCATGAAATTGAACTGAAAAATAATATTGAACAATTTCATCAATCATCTCAGTCTGAGTTCTATTATTTTGATGATTCTATTTATATAAGTTCAGATCAAGAATCAGTTTTAGCCGCATTTAGTTTGAATGATGGTGAACAAATATTATTTAAAAACATAAAAGGACAGGGGCCTTTTGAGATTTCAACTATATACAATGTCTTTATAGATGATGAAGGCATCTTTCTAATTGACTATTCAGGTAAGGTTCTAAAATTTAATCATAATATGAATCCTATAGATCAATGGAATACTGATTATGTTCGAACTATTAATTTAGTACATTTTAATAACCGGGTTTTGTTAGCTAACGAATCACCAAGTGAAGATTATTACTTGAATATATATGACACATCCAGCAATAATTCATCTAGCTTACCTCCAAATCAGAGGGATGAAAATATATTGTTTTCAGCCTTTAAAGAGGCTGGAAATTTGTTTCTTTACGGAAACAAAATTTACTCTTTAAAACCTTTCGGAGATGAGTTATACATCTATGATACCTTAAGTTTTAATAACCCTGACATAATTTCACTTGAAATACCCAACTTTAAGTCTAAGTCAACTGATCGAAACATTCAAGCTTATTACAATGATATACAAGAGCTTCGAAGTTTCTTTGAAAAGAATAGTTTAGTAACCAATATCTTTAAGCTTAAAGATATGCTTGCAGTCGAGGTTCTTCATATGCACCGAGATTATGACAGAGAGTTGGTTTTATTTGATAAAGAATTCAACCTGTTATGCAATAGTCTACTTCCAGAAAAATTGGAGGGGCTTGACGATCCTAAATTTCATTTTTCTGATAATGAATATCTATATGTCTATAGAGAAGAAATTCATAACAATAATGACTTCCGAATATTTATTAGTGCCTACAATCCTGTTTGTCAATAGACTAACTCTCACCGGCTAATCGCGACAGGATTTTTAAACGTCCATATAAACATCCCCCTAGCCCCCTTTATTAAGGGGGAGTATTATGTTCAAAACTCAGTAATTAAACTAGGTTACTAGTAGCACATCGAGCTAAAAATTGCTTAAAGCTGATCCATCATTTTTTTCAATAAATCTTTTCTTTTCTCTTTTAATTTTTTTGGAGAGATGATTTCAACTTTATCTCCAAACTGCAGAAGCCATTCGTTGATATAGTCTAAATTTTCAAATTTGAATGCTACCTTAATTATTTTATCAGAAAGCCTGTTCTCCTTAAATATTTTTGTTGGCAGGTTGGCTTTAAAGGAGCGCTCTGCACTTTCATGAACCTGCACTTCTATTATTCGACCGGATTCGTTAGATCCGAAAATTAAGGCCTCTACGTTAATTTCCTCTTCAAGGGTGTAAATTTGGCCCAAAATTTTAACATCATTCATCCGATCGAGTACGAAATTTCGAATAGCCCCCCTTTTGTGAGAATATCCAATCACATTCCAATGATCCCGATAAAAAACCAATAAATACGGATCGATTTTTCGATCGGTTAGTTTTTCATCACTCTTACTTTTGTAGGAAAATTCAATTGACTTTTTTTGAGAGATAGCGCTACTGACTAAATACCAATTTCCCCCCTCTTTTTTTTCACTTCCAAAATGAAGAAATGGATCAACAACTGTTCGGTCATCCAGAGAATCCATAAATTTTTTCAGCTCATCGGGCACCGTATTTTTGATTTTTAGCTCCACTCCTTTTGCATCGGATACAAGCATTTCATCAACCTGGGATTTTACAAAGTTAAGTCCTACCATTATAGTAGCCAGCTCTTTTGAATTAAACATTAGCGGGGGGATCTTATAACCCTCCATCACTCCATAGCCACTGTACTGATCCCACGTTACCGGCACATTTATTTCTGACAACACATTAAAATCCCGAAAAATAGTTCTCCTTGAGACTCCAAATTCCTCCGCAAGCTCGTCAACTGTCAATCGTTTTTTTGAACCCTGTAGCATCAGGATCAATTTCATTCTTCTTTGCGAGCTTTTTAATCTGGACATGCAGTGGCTGTTTTCTTGTTGATTGAATTCAAAGGTAATAAAAGTGGGTGAGTATTGAAGGGGCTATATTAACGAATGGAATTCATTTATATACAAGAAATAGGTTGGGAATGCATTGAAAAAAAGACTCAGTGAGAGGCATCACGTTAAAAATCAGCGCATCGAACACCCCTCCCGGCTAAAGCCGGACTCCCCTCAAGGGGAGATTTGTTGTGCCTCTGTTGTGCCCGTTTTTGGATATGATATGTAATACAATGACGCCCTTCTTTCTGAGGCACAGTTGGGATTCTGCTTTAATACTTTTGAGTTTGAGTCGCTTATAGAACATCCCCCAGCTCACTCCGTTCGCTTCCCCCCTTCAAAGGGGGACTATTCTTTTTCAATCCCTAAAGTAAATTTTAGGGATTAGTAAATGACAATCGATTTAATTATGATCAAAAAGATCTGTTTACCTCTCAATTAACACCAATCCCTTTCCTTCATAGAAGGATTCTTCACTTCCGAAATCGAATGCAAAAATTGTGGTTTTGAGTTTTCGTTTCGACCCATTCAATTCTTCAATGGCCCCATCAACACCCTTCCACATGAGTATGGATTTCCATGGTTTGCTACCAATTAATCGTAATAGATCATCAATTTTAAAAGCGTGTTTTGTGATGATTCCGGTTCCTTTTTTTAGATCCACAAGTGAGATACTTTTTGGTAGAACCTCAACATTTTTCAGCTCAAGAGATTTTACGATATCATCTACTGCCATCATTTTTTTCTTCACATTATCATTCAGATCCCAAAAACCATCCTTTTCACAAATCGCCAAAGGTATTCCGGGAAGTCCTCCCCCGGTTCCGGAATCTATCCACTTTCCATGACGCATGGTTAATTCCATCGCAGAAGGAATCAGAGAATGAACGATATGCTCGCGAATTGTTTCACGTGAAACGGCACGGCTCACTAAGTTAATTTTATCATTCCACTCAAGAAGAAGGTCGATATACCTTTCTAATTCTTTCTCATTTTTACTATATAAGTCTCTTGCCTGATGCAAGGTTTCGAGCGGAACATCAATTCGGGTAACTAATTGTTTCACGTGAAACACCTATCGTTTTAAGTAAACCATCAGCACGGCAAGATCACTTGCAGAGACTCCACTAATTCGTGAAGCCTGGCCAATCGTTTCGGGTTTGATTTTTTCAAGCTTTGTTCTTCCTTCAGTAGAAAGACTTTGAATTTTTTTATAATCGGTCTTTTCAGGAATAATGGAATTCTCTTTTTGACTAAGCTCCGTTACCATTTCAAACTCTCTTTCTATATAGCCTGAATACTTTATTTGAATTTCTACCTGCTCAACAACGTAGTGGTCAGATGTTATCTTCTCTACTTCATTTTTAAGTTCAGAATCAGCATCAAGAAGATGATTGATATGAATTTCGGGCCGGGGAACTAGAGATTTTGCTTTTAAAGGCTGAGAAAGAGTGGAAGTATTTAATCTCTCAAGCATAGGATCCATCTTTTCGGGACGAACAGTGTAATTGCTCAACAGATCATGAAGCTTGTCTACCTCTCCTTTTTTCTTAATAAACCGATTGTAACGCTCTTCATCTGCCAAACCGATTTTGTGACCAAGTTCGGTAAGACGTAAATCAGCATTATCCTGACGCAAAAGAATTCTATGTTCGGCTCTTGATGTAAACATCCTGTAAGGCTCTTCTGTGCCTTTGTTGATCAAGTCATCAATAAGTACACCAATATATGCTTCTGATCTTTGTAAAATAAACGGGTCCTTATCCTCTACATGAAGTGCAGCATTTATTCCCGCCATCAATCCTTGGCAAGCAGCTTCTTCATAACCGGTTGTTCCGTTGATTTGTCCGGCAAAAAAGAGACCGCCGATCTTCTTGGTCTCCATATTTCGTTTGATTTGATGCGGGGGGAAATAATCATATTCAATCGCATAACCCGGTCGAAGCATAACGGCTTTTTCAAATCCGGGAATTGTTCGCAACGCATGATATTGAACATCTTCAGGTAGTGAAGTTGAAAACCCATTCAGATACATCTCATATGTATCCCACCCTTCGGGCTCCAAAAAAAGTTGATGAGAATCTTTATCAGCAAAACGATTAATTTTATCTTCAATACTAGGACAGTAACGCGGGCCTATAGATTTGATTCTTCCGTTGAACATCGGGCTTCGATCAAATCCTGTTTTTAAGGTCTCGTGAACTTCATTATTTGTATAGCCTATCCAACAAGTTAACTGCTCATCAATACCGGGAAGAGAATCCGTCATAAATGAAAACGGACTAGGATTTTCATCGCCATGCTGAACTTCAAGCTGATCGTAATCAATAGACCGGCCATCTAATCTCGGTGG
>JBGTFX010000294.1:0-10636 GCA_041747055.1 Balneolaceae bacterium | reverse complement strand
GATCTTTTAGACTCTGAAGCCTGTTCTGCTTTTTTTCAACTTCAGCATGAGATAGTTACTACCCGACAAGTATGGATGGAGCTGGAATCTGATCAGAGGGATATATTGAAACCATGGATAGATACCAATCAACTAACCATTATTACGGGAATTAATAATGTGATTGCGGTTAGGGATAAAAACAACCTGTCTAAGTCATTATCTATAGCAGATCTCTCAGTGTGGACACTCGCCTCATATAAAGAAGGCGTTTTACTTACAAGTGACGGCACTTTAAGAAAAATGGCTCAACAACATCATATTGAAACTCATGGCTTGTTATGGGTTTTTGATCAATTAGTGGAGAACGGCCTACTTCCGGTATCTGAGGCAACGGAAAAATTACAATTTGTATTCAATCAGAATACTCACTATAAATCAGATCAAAAATTGTTTGATGCTTTTGAAACTCTATTAACAAAATGGCAAAATCGTGAATAGAATAAAATTCATTATCGGACACTTATAGAGTCTGATAATAGTCGCTTTGTTGTGCCGGTGCAGATGTTATGCTTATGGATCCATCAAGAACCTACGCACCTACTGAAAATGTACTTTTGTTATTAGAAGAACCAGAAAATGAATTTCAAATTATCGCTATAATTGAAGCTAAAGCTACACAATACAACACCCAATCTGATGCCGTTAAGGCAGCAAGAAAAGAGGCACAAAAAATTGGTGCTCATGCCATCATTCCGATGACTGCTGAAAAGAAAGAAGTACAATCAGACACTATGCCTAACCCGGTTGCCGGAAGCCCACCAATTTATATTGCTGGAGGAACACAAATAACTATGAAATTTGCTGCAATTAGATATAAAAGGTGATTGCTTATTTATTTGAATTGAAATTCTATACACATAGAAATTAAGAATTATCTATTGTGCTGAGATCAAAATCATCGAGGGCTTCCTCAATTCTGCCAAAAGCGGTAGTTGCGTAGCTATTTTTCACATCAGGTATTAATTCGATTTGTCCCCTTTCCTCAGCATATTTGTTTAGAAGTATTGTATGCCTTGTATTAAAGCTTATTTCCTCAAGCATTAATGAAGTAGGTTCTGTCACTTCAAAAAGGTCTACGAGCTTGCTACAAAAACCTTTTTTCTGGTTAGTTTTTACTGGAAAAACAAAGTTATATGCATCTACCTTCTCAAGCCTTGAATAATCTACTCTTGTAGAAAGAAACTTAATCCCATCTATTTTACTGTTTTTAGAAACATATTGTAGAAGTAGTTGTGGAATAATGTATTCAGGCTTAAAGTTTCCGTTCGGATACTTTGTTTTTATAGAAGAGGCTATCATTAAAGGAAAAGTAAAAATATACTGAACAAGCTCTGCCTGTTTCAAAGTTGGATCAGAGCTTAACTCTCTTAACAAATCTTCAGCTCGATGTAATTTAATAACTTTTAATTTTCGTGTATTTTTAAATCGAGAGAACTGTAAATTTCTAAGGTTATATCTATTAAATTCTTCCCAACACACATATGTACTGCTTCCTAAGTATAATGCAGGGAAACCAGGTACACTATATCTGTTTGAAGCTACAAGATGTCTTTCTTCAAATCTAATATGAAATAAATCTGACTTTGAGAAGCGAATACCATTTTCTCGTCTTGCTCTATAAAGACTTTTTTCTTCAATCTCCGAGCTTATTGAAATAGTGTCAAAATAGATATTCTTTAATGCATCATTAAATGTTTTTGTAGATTCAAGTATTTTACCACTGTAATAAAAGTTGATCACGTCAATTAAGGAGTAGCTTAATTCCTTAATTTTTGGCAATAGTAGATCAGTCCTGCCAAAAATAGAGTATTCGTCTATTTTACATAAAACAGTATCCTCGATAAAATCAATATATTTGTCAAGCCGATTGCGTAAGAAGTCTGGGAAATGGGCGTCACCGACTTGCTGTATAGGTAAATTAAATTCAGAGTTTGTCAGGATATCTTCAAGAATAGTTGCCTGTTTTTCAAACGATGTCATTTTGAAAAGATTAGTGATAAATCTATTGAAGGGCTAAAGTCTAACATAAATATAAATCAGGTGTAGTAATAATCATTAATTACGTTTGTGGTATCAACTTGACATAAGAGGGGGGAAGCCTAATCAATGGTGTATATTAGTAATCCAGGGTAGGGGAGGATAATGGCTTTTTTCTGTGGCCTGAAGTGAGTAGATTAAATGACCAGCACGAGTTTTTGCTGTAACATAGCTGTAACATATGGGTTTTTGAGGTGATTTCGATCCCCCAAAAAAAAGCCCTGCAAGATCATAAGTTTATGTCTTACAGGGCTTTATCTACATGTGGGACCGGGCGGGTTCGAACCGCCGACACACGGATTTTCAGTCCGTTGCTCTACCGACTGAGCTACAGTCCCTTGTAGAGAAGCCAAATATAAGGGGATTTGAACCTTATCACAATCCGAATTTCCATCAAATTTTAGAATACTTTTTCAGGCGTTTATCTTTTGTTGAATATGAATATCCTTCAACCGCATTTGAATGGTACGCTTCCCATTCCAGTGGTTCTCTTCCAATACATAAGCCACATCAATCTTATCCTTATCACAATTACGTAACTGAGGTATGAATTCGTGCATATTAAATCCAATCGCATCAAAAACAGCCGAATTATTTTGCCGAATACGCATTTTCAGATGTCCATTACCAACGATTGTGGGCACTCCTTCAATACAAATATTTTTGCTGACAAAAACCGGACGGTGATTTCCAGGGCCGAAAGGCTCAAATTGAGTCAGTAATTTCCAGAATTTATTATCTACTGAATTTAGGTCAAGATTATCATCAATTGTCAACTCCGGTTTAAAATCATTTTCGGAGAGATCGTTGAACGCAATTTTATCAATCCGTTTCCTGAACTCTTCCAGGTTAGATTCGTTCATGGTGAGTCCGGCGGCAAATTCGTGTCCGCCAAATTGTTCTAACAGGTCATCACACTGCTTTAAGGCTTCGTAAATATTAAATCCTTTGATGGATCGGGCAGACCCTTTGATTTTTCCCTCCACCGTGCTCAGCATAATAGCCGGACGATAATGCGCATCAACAAGTCTTGAGGCGACAATACCAATCACTCCAAGGTGCCATTCGGGATGATGCAGAACCATGGATGAAATTTCATCCATCTTGTAATCATTTTCGAGCATGGCCATTGCTTCCTCCGTAGTTCGGGTATCGGTTGTTCTGCGACGGACATTAATCGATTCCAGCTCTTTTGCGCTTCGTTCTGCACTGGTTTCATTTTCAGCGATCATCAACTCTACAGCCGCGGTGGCATCCCCCATGCGTCCGGCCGCATTAATTCTCGGTCCGATGGAAAACACAATGCTGGATGTAGTGACGGTTCCCGGTTTAACCTTGATCAGTTTCAGAAGAGCTTTTATTCCCATTCTTGGATTTGTATTAATCAAGATTAAACCTTCCCGCATCAGAATTCGATTTTCGTCTATGATTGGCACAATATCTGATGCAATAGAAATAGCTACCAAGTCCAGGTACTGATAGGCAAGCGTTTCAGAAAGACCCAATTTTTTGATTGCACCCTGAATCAGTTTAAATCCTACGCCGGCGCCGGAAAGTCCATCAAAAGGATAGTTACAGTCGGGACGTTTGGGATCGAGTACGGCAACGGCATCGGGAATTTCATCACCGCAATTATGATGGTCGCAGATAATGAGATCCATTCCCAGTTCCTTAATGTAGGCAGCTTCCTTTACTGCGGTAATTCCACAATCGACCGAGACAATTAAATCAGCCTCAATTTTTGCTGCATATTTAATTCCATCCGGATTGATCCCATAACCTTCTTTAAAGCGGTGAGGAATATAATAATGGACATCAAGCCCGAAGCTTTTAAGAAATGTATAAATGATACTGGTGGCAGTGGTACCATCAACATCATAATCGCCATAAACGACAACTCTTTCGCAGTTACGAATAGCTGAGCAAAGACGGCAGGCGCCTTCTTCCATATCCTTCATTAAAAAAGGATCGTGCAACTGTTCTATACCGGGCCGAAAAAAGAGCTTGGCATCATCATAATTTTCTACACCCCGAATCGCCAGCAAATTTGCAATTTGCTCAGGTATATTGAGGTCTTTTACTAACGTATTAACGTACTCTTCCCTATCAGGTTTTGCGTATACCCATCTTAGTGACATGATTTATGTTTGGTTTTGTTTTCATTAAACAGGTACCAGAGCTTCACCTCACAGAACCAAAGCTTTTATAAAGCATTTTATTAAATATGTAACATTATAAAAATTGTAGAGCACAAATCGATATTTAGTTTTCTTTTTAGAGTTAAAAAAAATTTATACGATCGGATGATTATTTGAAAAATGGGTTCATAATTTGGTATTTTTGGTAGCGCTTCCAAACTTAAATTATAAGATATCTATAGATGTTACCGAATGGAAAAGACAGAGATTACAATTGATAAAAAAGGAGTTATGAATAAAAATTTTCCACTCTTCAATAAAATGGAAGGGTATGGGCACGAGCAGGTTGTGGTTTGTTCTCGTCCTGATGTAGGATTAAAAGCGATCATAGCCATTCATAATACAACCTTGGGGCCGGCTCTTGGCGGAACCCGGATGTGGCCCTACGCTTCAGAAGAAGAAGCGATAAAAGATGTTCTGCGATTATCAAGAGGAATGACTTACAAAGCGGCTGTTTCCGGGCTGAACCTGGGTGGTGGAAAAGCTGTGATTATTGGAGATCCTCAAACAGAAAAAACGGAGCCGTTATTCAGAGCCTTTGGGAAATTTGTGGATAGCCTTGGCGGCAGGTACATCACAGCAGAAGATGTGGGCATGACCGAGCAGGATATGGAGTGGATCTATTCTGAAACAAAGTTTGTAACAGGCATTCCGAAGTCACTGGGCGGAAGCGGAAATCCGTCTCCGGTTACGGCGTATGGGGTTTATATGGGAATGAAGGCCGCCGCGAAGAAGGTGTATGGCAGTGACTCATTAGAAGGAAAACGAATTGGAATCCAGGGAGCCGGAAATGTGGCATCCAACCTTGCAAGGTACGTAAATCGCGAAGGGGCCAAAATTTATGTGACGGACATTTTCAAAGACAAAGCTGAGGCATTGGCACAAGAGCTGTCGGCCACTTACATCAAACCGGATGACATTTATAGCCTCGAAATGGATATTTTTAGCCCATGTGCTTTGGGTGGCGTTGTGAATGATGATACCATCAACCTCCTGACCTGTGACATCATTGCAGGCGGGGCGAATAATATTCTGGATGATGAGATCAAACATGCGGATAAGCTGGTTGGATTAAACATTGTTTACGCTCCGGATTATGTAATCAACGCCGGCGGAATAATCAATATATCGAGCGAACTGGAAGGTTATAATGAGGAGAGCGCGATGCGTAAAACATCACGCATATATGATACAGTACTCAATATTTTGGAATACGCAGAAATGCACAATATTACTACTGTGGCGGCATCTAATAAACTGGCCGAAGAGCGAATAAAAAGCGTGGGTTCTATCCGGAATGTATACACATCACACAGTAATTATTCCGGCAGAATGGGTGAAATGTTTAAGCGCGACAGAAGATAAAGAGTTGGTTTCGGTTTGATGAATCCATCAAAGAAAGCTGTCCTAATAGAGACGGCTTTTTTTGTTTTATAGAACATTCACAACCAAATAAGTGTGTTGATGTGAGGTAAATTCTCTTTATTTTTATAACGCAAACAGCACATCTATTTGTTGTAATAAGTAGTTCGCTGTTTTGTTATTTCAGATCCAAGTTCTTTGCCGGCCGGCGGAGAGATTTGTGGGGTGTTTATAAACATCCCCCTAAATCCCCCTTTATTAAGGGAGACTTTTTAAAAAAAACAAATTTAAGTACAGTTACAGATGTCGTTAAAAAGTTTTCAGTTTAAAGATCGCCTTATTAAAGGGATCGATGTAAATGGCCAGTTTAAGATTAGCGTGGTAAAAACCACCGATGTAATCCAAACTGCCAAAGAGAATCACAAGCTTTCCCTGCTAAATACTGTTCTTTTAGGCCGAGCTATGACTTCAGCAATGTTGTTGGCCTCGGAACTGAAGGGTGAAGAGAGAATTAAAATGAGGTTTGAAGGAAGTGGCCCGGTGGGAATTATATCTGCAGAGGCCAACCGTGTGGGAGAAATGCGGGGATATGTTCAGCACCCAAAAGCGGTGTTAGATTACAAACATCCCGAAGTAGAGATCAGCGATGGGTTGGGGATTGGCCTGCTTACCGTTTCTAAGATACTGTACAACGAAGCGGAACCAAGAACAAGTACCATTCAGTTGGTGAAAGGAGATATTATTTCTGATGTGGCTCACTTTTTGGCTCAATCAGAGCAGGTGCTTTCAGCGGTACTGCTTGATGTATCTCTGGATGATGAAGGAAATGTTAAACAGTCGGGTGGTTTGTTGATTCAGCGCATGCCCGAAGCGGAAGAGGATACCATGGCGGCGCTGCAAAAAACCGTCTCGGAACTGCCGCCAATTGCGGAGTTGTTGACCGAGGAAAAATATATTGATGATATTATGCATCTGGCAACAAATCCATTTGAAGTAAAAGAGCTGGATCGTCAACCGGTGGATTTTTTCTGCCGATGCTCTCCCAAAAAGTTTAAAAATGCCCTTTCGATGCTCAGCTACGAGGAGCTAAAGGATATGGAGGGCGAGAGCCAGGAAGTGGTGTGTCACTATTGCGGTAATAGATTAACAGTTTCTGAAAGTGAGATCCATCAAATTGTTAAATCCGCGAAAGCGAAATTGAATTAATGGGTTCCTGTCAACAATTTTTTGATCCGCTCTTTGGATTAAGATGATATACCACACTATTCATTTATCACAATTGGCATTAGACTAATGAACGAAATAAGTTTATTTGATCTGAAGTTGAAAATAAATCTACAATCAACATCATAAAAATGAAACGAAGAGCAAATGCCATCTGGAAAGGAACCGGACTTGAGGGTTCAGGATCTTTAACTACACAAAGCAAAACGCTGAACGAACAGCCGTACTCTACCAAACTTCGGTTCGAGAATGAAGATGGAAAGGCAGGCACAAATCCTGAAGAGTTGCTTGCGGCTGCTCATGCCGGATGTTTTAACATGGCTTTAAGTTTTCAACTGAATGGCGCCGGGTTTACCGCAACAGAATTAAATACCGATGCCGTTGTGATTATGAAACAGACAGGTCACGATTGGTCCGTTGAAAAAATGGAGCTTCACCTGACTGCTGATATACCAGAAATTACAGAAGAGACGTTTTTAGAGCTGGCAGAAAATGCTAAAAAAGGGTGTCCGATTTCGGGTGCATTGAGCTGTGAAATTGAGTTAAAAATATCCCTAAAATAGGCTTGTTGATAGTTCTGCAATTATGAGGCAAACCCCTTAAATAGTTGGATTTACAAATATACATAGCTACATTACGGGTTCGTAAATTCTGGAAATATATCCAGCCCTATGTTTATGAGTTGTAAGTAATTATTATTCATATACTTATTACTTTTTATAATTAAATTTATTTATGCTGAAAAGCAGTGGAAACATACTATTAATTAGTAGGAATGAGGTCAGGCTCGGAGAAATTCGTGCGCTACTGTCTCCTCATTTCAATGTTTTTACTGCAAGTAATTCTCGTGAGGCATACCGATATCTCACTGATTTTGACATGCATGTTGTTCTGTCCGAGGAACGCATGAAAGATATGACGGCCATCCAGTTTTTCGAGAGCATCAAACCAGAATTTCCTAATCTCATCTCCATTGTCAAGGCGGTTTCTGAAGATACTTCTGTATTGAGACAAGCTGCCCGAACCGGAAGAATTGATCAATATCTAAAAGTGAATTCCGACTTCGATGATATGTTTCAAACGCTTCAAAGCTCCATCAAACAAGCGGAACTTTTAGATGAGAACCGTACGCTTTCCAAAAAACTAAGTCAGCAGACAAAAGAACAAAATCGAATTTTAGAATTGTTCAACAGGTATGTGCCGGAGCAGGTTGTTGAACAGACATTGAGTTACGAAGACAACAATATACTTCAGGGTGAGACCCGGATTGTATCAGTGCTTTTTGCAGATATCAGAAACTTTACGAGGATCGCTTCTACAGCTAGTCCTGCCGATGTAGTTACGTTCCTCAACGATTTTTGGTCAGCGTTGGGCACTCCGGTAAAAATGAATCACGGTTCGGTAAATAAATTGATTGGTGATGGAATGCTTGCCCTTTTTGGCGCTCCGGTTTCGCACATGCACAATCAACGAAATGCAGTGAATTGTGCACTTGATATGATTGAAGCCCTAAAAGCAATCAACGAAAAGTATGAATCGATTTTGGGGATGGAAGTTAAAATAGGTGTGGGTATCAACACCGGCGAAGTTTTGGTAGGAAATATTGGTACTGAAGACCATATGGAATACACAGTGATTGGCGATGCCGTTAATATTGCGTCTCGAATTGAGTCCAAAACCAAAAAGAAGCCAAATTCTATTTTAATTAGTGAAGCAACGCTTGAATTTTTAGATCACCAGTTTGACACTGAAAAAGCCGATTCTCTTATAATGGAAGGCAAGTCTGATCCTATTGAAATCTTCGAAGTACTCGGTCGAAAAAGCACTAATATCAATCCACTCCGAAAAGGACTTCAATCCTAACAGGAACCTCTCTTCTACACCAATCAAATTTTACATTCAGATTTAGAAACTGCTTTTAGCAAAGAGCTGATTTGGTTATGTTTATTTGATTATTAATCCCACGATCTACCATACCTATGAAACAGATTTTTAGCATTGCAATTCTTACTCTTTCATTTAGTGTTCTCAATTTAACCGCAACTGCTCAGGTTCAATCACCCGCAGAGTTTTTGGGCTATGAATTGGGCGAGCGATATACTCCTCATCACCGGGTTCTTGGGTATGTAAATCATGTTGCTGAAGAATCAGATTGGGTTACAATTCATCAGTACGGAAAAACATATGAATTTCGTGAGCTAGTCTACCTTGTGGTAACATCTCCCGAAAATCATGATCGGATAGATGAAATTCGAACAAATAATTTAAAATTGACCGGATTGGTTTCAGGCGATCCGATTGGAGAAACAAAAGCAATTACTTGGCTCAGCTACAATATTCACGGAAATGAAACTTCAAGCAGTGAAGCTGCCATGAAAACGCTGTACGAACTGGTGGGCACCGGAAACAGTGATGCAGAGCAGTGGTTATCAGATTCGGTTGTGATCATTGATCCCATGTTAAATCCCGATGGAAGAGATCGTTATGTAAACTGGTTTAATGGAATTGTTGGATCTGAAGTTAACCCGGATATTGTAGCTCGCGAGCATCATGAAAACTGGCCGGGAGGAAGACCCAACCACTACTATTTTGATTTAAACCGAGACTGGGCGTGGCAAACACAAATTGAATCTCAGCAGCGATCTGTTATTTATCAGGAGTGGATGCCGCATGT
Source organism: Balneolaceae bacterium (assembly GCA_041747055.1). Taxonomy (GTDB): domain Bacteria; phylum Bacteroidota; class Rhodothermia; order Balneolales; family Balneolaceae; genus SW132. The sequence continues at coordinate 1,099 of JBGTFX010000294.1, read as the reverse complement.
GCATGTCGATTTTCACGAACAGAGCTACAACGCACCCTACTATTTTGCTCCGGCAGCAGAACCGTTTCACATGGCTATCACAGATTGGCAGCGCGAATTTCAAACTACCATTGGCGAAAACAATGTTCAATATTTTGACGATCAGGGGTGGCTATATTTTACCCGGGAACGGTTCGATCTATTTTACCCAAGTTTTGGAGATACCTGGCCAGCGTTTAATGGTGCCATTGGTATGACATACGAGCAGGCGGGTCACGGACTTGCCGGAGCGGGAATTATCACACAGGAAGGAGATACACTCACGTTGCAAGACCGACTTACTCATCACTTTACCAGTGGAATTTCCACCGTTGAAGTTACCTCTAAACATGCAGACAGGGTGGTGTCGGAGTTTAGAAATTATTTTGAAAATTCTGTTAATAATCCGGCAAGCACGTACAAAACATTTGTTGTGAAAGGAAACAATCATCCTGATAAAATTCACAATCTTCTCCGCTTTCTTGATACACAACAGATCAGTTACGGCCGTGCCGGTTCATCTTCTTCCAGAAGTGGTTTAAACTATTCCACAGGGAGTACTGAAAATGTATCCATCAGCGCAGACGATATTATAATCAGTGCCTACCAGCCAAAATCTAAATTGGTTCGTGTACTGTTTGAACCCAATCCTGAATTGGTAGATTCTCTTACCTACGACATCACCGCCTGGGAAGCACACTACCGGTTTGGCTTAACAGGATTTGCACTGGAGTCCAGAATTAATGCGGGTTCAGAAATAGACCTTAATGAGTTACGTCCTACAGAAATGACGGGCTCCTCAACTCCCTACGCTTTTGTCCTTGATTGGAAATCCATGGATGATGCACGATTTCTTGCAGAAATTACCAAACATGATGTTCGCAGCCGATTTTCCTCGGTTGAATTTGCTGTTGATGGCAGGTCATTCGATAGAGGTTCCCTTGTAATCACTCGTGACAACAATCGCCATTTGGGTGATCGGTTCAATCAAATTGTGATGGATGCCGCTGTAAAACATCAAAGGGCTATTCACGGTGGCACAACCGGATTTGTGAGTAGTGGTTCAGATTTTGGGTCATCA
>JBGTFX010000293.1:0-2845 GCA_041747055.1 Balneolaceae bacterium | reverse complement strand
CCTCAGCGGGTAAGTACAATATAATCCCGAATCAACGTCCGCAAAAACTCAACTTTATTAGGCGGAACATGGGTAATATCCAGGCGCCGGGCGATTTTTTCCACCAACTGGTCAATCACCTGGCGGTGGGCGCTGTTCTGGAAGGTTTTATAACGCGTAACGGTATTTTTGATCAACAACATATCCCTTTCACTGAGCTGGCGTACCTCCGGGTACTGCGGTTCATAGTCTTCCAAGGTGCTGATCCGCAGGATATCGGTGAGATTGAAGCGTAGGTTATGCTTCGTTTTAATAACGGTGGTGTTGGCGGTCATATCTCCCAGGCGTTGGCTTTTCGCCGAAGAGCCGATCAAAAGAATACCCAATATGCCAAAGCAAATAAAGATGTCTACCAGGTAAAAAACCGAACGCAGGAGATAATCGCTCAGGCTGGGTTCCTGGCCGTCCAGCCTGACCACCTTGATACCCATTGATTTTTTTCCCCAGGATTGTCCGTTGGCCGCGACCTCCGAAATGAGTTGGTAAATCATGAAACCGCAGATCAGTAGTAAACTGTAAATGACGGAGGCCAACATACCGTTCAAGTTATCCTGTAATGCACTGAAAAGGAGTAGGATAACAATAATGTACATGATGCCGACAATAAACAGGTCTATAAAGCAGGCAACAATCCTTTCCCAGACGGTAGCGAGTTCGTACTCGATGCTCACATTTTGGGTTGTTCTGATATCAATTGTCTTCATAAAATGGTTTCTAACACAAATTTAACAATATTTTAAAACAAATGAGGACCAATGGTAATTCGTTGAATTTCAGGAACCTATTTAGCCGGGAATATCAGCTTTAACAAAGATGGAATCCCTTGACTTATGGGCGTATAGATATATTTTTTATTAGCAAATATTTTTGTATTTTTGCTTGTGTTTCAATTGTTTTATACCTCGGGAAATATCGTAATGCTTACAAAAGTGGTACGATATTTGGTATAAAATAAGATGAAAACTTTTTTCAATTTGTAAATAATATCAATATGAGAAAGCAAAAAAATGAAAATGTTGTTTTAAAGAAGGGAAAGAACGATCTTCCTTTAGATTACGCGGAGTTGCGGAAAGCAGTACTGGTTCTGAGAGCAATTAACCACAAGTTGCGTCAGCGTATTGTAGATCTATTGGAAGAAAATGAAAGCATGACCGTCACTGATATTTATATCAAGCTGCGGTTGGAGCAATCGGTGGCCTCTCAGCACTTAGCCATTTTGCGTAGAGCTGGGGTAGTCATTACCGAGCGCCAGGGCAAATTCATCCACTATTCCTTAGATAAAGATAGATTGACCCAAATATCAAAACTGGTCGAAAAATTAGCCGCCTGAAATCAGGTGTAATTGCCCGGAAAACCGGGTAATCTATCGAGGATAGGTAACACAGAAAATGCTGTAAATCAATTAGATTTACAGCATTTTTTTTGTGGTGTTTTGAAAAAATAAATAAAAAACGCATATTTGCTAGGCACATGAATCTACAACCAGAAAAACAAACTCTATGAGAAAGGCTAAGGTTACTATTAACCATGAAAAATTGGAATCGTCCTCCGAGCTTTTACGGGCGCTGGCACATCCGCTCCGGATGAAAATACTGGAGTTCATCGATCAAAACGAAATGATCAACGTCAACAAGATCTACAATACCCTCAAGCTTGAGCAATCCATCACCTCCCAACACCTCCGTATCCTGAGAATGGCCGGATTAGTCGAAACCCAAAGAGATGGTAAATTCATTCACTACAGTGTTGCTTATGACAAAATAGCCAAGACCATTAATGCAATCGATTCTTTTTTGGAAGAATAAGGATCAGTAGGGTGAATAGGATGTCGAAAACAGGCCGCAGCACATCAATGCTACGGCCTGTTTTCATTTCTCCCCCTCCAATTGCAGGCATTAGATTTTTATTTATTATATTGTTCAACAATATATCCGGATGTTCTACCGATATAAGTGACACGCTCAAAAGCAACAGTTATAGGAATGAAAAACTCGAACACTTATTTACTCCTTTGCGTCACCGGGCTATTCCTCTGGCCTTCCTTTCGACCGGCAGAAGTCCGGGTGCAAAAACAAGCGGTTTCCTTTGTCCGTGCCTACGAATTTAATGAACCGGACCATACCTTTGAGCTTCCCGATAAATTGAAAGAAATATCCGGCCTGAGCTTATCCACTGCCGGCAATCACCTGGTCGCCATACAGGACGAAGAAGGGATCATTTTTATGATCGATAAGCACACCGGCAAAGTCGATGAGGAAATTCCCTTTTGGAAAGAAGGCGACTACGAAGGGATCGAAATGGTCGGGAACGATATTTTTGCGTTAAAAAGCACCGGTACGCTGTACCAGGTAAAAAACCCCGGAAAGGATAATCAGGAAACCGTTAAATTCAATGATTTTCTCACCAAAGACAATAACGCCGAAGGCCTGGCTTACGACCAGCGCAACCACCGGCTGTTGATTGCCTGCAAAGCCAAGGCCGGCGAAGGAGAGCAGTATGATAAGAAAAAAGCCATCTATGCCTTTGATCTAACTACCAAAAGCGTGCAGGATCAACCCGCGTACCTATTGAGCTTAAAATCGGTTTGGGCCTACCTCGATCAGGAACCGGATATCCGAAAACTGGAAAAACTCCGGGCATTCTTTTCGCCGGAAGAGGACAATTTTTTATTCAGTCCTTCCGGTCTGGCGATCCATCCGATCACTGGTGATCTCTATATCATTTCTGCCAAGGGTAAAGTCCTCCTGGTAATGGGAACGGACGGCAGCGTCAAGCATATTGAAAAATTGGAAAAGGAAGTGCATCC
>JBGTFX010000292.1:0-4796 GCA_041747055.1 Balneolaceae bacterium | reverse complement strand
GGAACGGGGAGACGCCGTCCTCCTTGGTGTGCGCGGCCAGCACCAGCGGGTGCATCAGCAGGCCGGTCCGCCCGGTCTCGTCGGTGTCGCCGGAAGCCCGCTTGCCGGAGCCCGAGGGCTGGGTGATCTTTTGAATGATCGAATCGTCCAGCTTCTCTACGCCTTCAAAGATTTCATCGAAGGCATAAATATTGGCAATCTCTTTCATGATCGTATGCCGATCCAGATTAAGATCCTGGTGCAAAATCTGCCCCAACCGGCGGTTGGACTCTTCCGGTTCTTCAGACAGCGTTTTCAGAGCCATCTGCAATTGCTCTTCGTTTACAACACCTTTGTGTAAAAGTAGGTTACCAATATGTTGCTTTGTATTTACCTTACCCATCGACGATCCTTCTTATAAACCTTCTACGGTTATTATTTCCACTGAAGTTAAAACCGCTAATTTTACATAATACTTTTTCATAAAAACCGGTAAAGTTACATCCAAAAGTTGAAATATTAGAATAGACTCAACCTAATTGATTGACTTGAATTTAAAAAATGAGTTTTTTATGCAGAGTTCTTCACGATTTGGCAATTTAAATTGAGCCATGGGAATATAAAACGTAAGAATTTATAAATCAGATAAGCTTTAAAGCAACTGTAAGAAAGGCGTGTTAATGCGGAGAGAGAGGGATTCGAACCCTCGGTATCTTTTGCAAGATACACTCGCTTTCCAGGCGAGTCCGATCGACCACTCTGGCATCTCTCCGGTCCTAAAGAGTCGAAAAGATAGGAGTTTGCTGAGCTACATTCAATGATAATCGAAATTAAAAAAAGTAATAATAAAATAGAAAGACCCGCAATATCTTTTTGAGACATTGCGGGTCTTTTCTCCACTTACTCTTTACACTCCTGTTTAGGATATTCACTATAACAGTCGCAACTCTCAGGAGTCTGGAAAAGTACCATCCGATCTCCAGTCTTTACTTTAAGGCGGAACTATCTATGCCTTTAAAACGAGTTAAGCAATGAGGAAGACGCTGACAAAATCCCGGAAAAAACAATCTTTTTAACTATGCTGAATTTTCATATCACCAAATTTTATAAAAACCTTTTTTCCGTAGAATTTCAGACAAAAACAGACATATAACTGCGGGACCAAGAAAATGTAATGAGGCAACTTAGAACAAGATATCCCATTCAAACCCATTACTTTGAAAGTAATTATCTGTCCAACAAATCCGGCTGTCCCCATTCCAGCCCATTCCACTGTATTTTACATATGAAATATCATAGTAGCCACTGGAGCAAGCAAAGCACCTGAGATAATAGGCGGTAAAATTATGATTGGATTTTTGATCACATTGGCAATTTGAAGCATAGATGTTCCAACTCCCTGGGCAATAAGCCCACCAATTCCATTTTCGCGATAGCTGCTCACAGCAAAGCCAATCATTTGCGCCGAACAGCCCACAGTTGCAGCGCCTGCTGCCAAACCATCCAATCCAATCATAATGGATGATTAGACCAATAATCAGGGAAGAAAACAGCCCTAGAGCCATGTAATAAAGAGCCCATAACAAAGTATGTTTAAGGGAGAGATCAATCCCTTTCTGTTTCAGAAACGGTATAAATGTAGATTGATCGGGTAAGGTTATTTACTTAATCCCAATATTTTACGGTTTAATTCTTCATCGCTGCCTGAACCGGCAAAATCATCAAAGGCTTTGTCGGTCACTCGAATAATGTGATCCTGGATAATTTCTGCCCCTTCCTGAGCTCCTTGTTCAGGATGCTTGATGCAGCACTCCCACTCAAGAACCGCCCAGCAGTCGATATCATACTGCGAGAGCTTGCTAAAAATGCCTACAAAGTCGATTTGGCCATCACCCAATGATCGAAATCGTCCGGGACGATCCACCCACCCTTGATAGCCGCCGTAAACTCCGCTGCGTCCGGTTGGATTGAACTCAGCGTCTTTTACATGGAAACTTTTGATATAATCTTTATAGATATCAATAAAGGACAAATAATCGAGCTGTTGCAGTAAAAAGTGACTTGGATCATAAAGAATACCCGCACGTTTGTGATTTCCCGTCGCTTCCAGAAATTTTTCAAACGTTACGCCATCATGTAGATCTTCACCGGGATGAAGTTCATAACAAACATCCACCCCGTGATCATCAAATTCATTTAAGATGGGCTTCCACAGTCTCGCAAGTTCTGCAAAGCCATCATCAACCAATCCGGCCGGTCGCTGTGGCCACGGATAAACAGTGTGCCACATCAGCGCACCGGAAAATGATGCGTGAGCATTCAGCCCAAGGTTCGCACTCGCCTTGGCTGCCATTTTCAGCTGATTTACAGCCCATTTTTGTCGCTCCTTCGGCTTTCCTTTCACTTCATGGGGAGCAAACCCATCAAACATAACGTCATAAGCCGGGTTAACGGCAACAAGCTGACCCTGAAGGTGAGTGGAAAGTTCTGTGATTTCAACGCCGGTAGCTTCAATTTTGCCTTTGTACTCTTCGGCGTAGCTTTTGCTTTCGGCGACTTTCTTGAGGTCAATTAATCGAGGTTCCCACGTTGGAATTTGTACGCCTTTGTATCCGAGAGAAGCAGCCCATTTACAAATGGCTACAATATCGTTAAATGGCGGCTCGTCGTTGACAAATTGCGCTAAAAATAGTGCGGGTCCTTTTACTGATTTCATTTTGGTTCTTTAGTTTATTTGAATTTTTAACATCTTCAAGATCTGAATGGAAAGATGGAATCTAACCACCCCTTGCCCCTCCTTGCAAAGGAGGGGATTTTTTAATCAAACTTCTTATAATATGAATTCTGTCCACTTCTTATCTGATTTATTGGATGCAACCATTGTATCCACAAATGCCATTCCCCTAATACCATCTTCCACATTTGGAAAGTCGTATTCACTGATCTCTTTCAGTGAACCATTTTGATGATCTTTTACTGCTTTATGAAATTCAACATAGATATTTGCAAATGCTTCAAGGTATCCTTCCGGGTGACCTGCAGGCAACCTGGTGTTTGATGTCGCGGCATCAGAAAGATAGCCGGTACCGGTTCTAAGAATTTGAACAGGCTTGTCTAATATTTTGTACAACAGTGTATTAGGATCTTTATGTGTCCACTCAATCCCTCCCTTTTCACCATATACCCGAAGCTTTAAATCGTTCTCTTCTCCGGCAGCTACTTGAGTTGCAATCAGCACTCCACTGGCGTTGTTTTCAAATTTCAAAAGTGCTGAGGAATCATCATCCAGCATTCGGTTTTCTACTGTAATATTTACATCAGCACAGATACGAGTAATATTCAATCCGCTTACATATTCGGCGAGGTTTGCAGCGTGTGTGCCGATATCACCAATGGAACCGCCGGCTCCTGATTTGGATGGATCAGTTCTCCAGGATGCCTGCTTATTCCCTTCCTGTTCTAGCGGAGTTGATAACCAGCCTTGTGGATATTCAACAAATATTTTTCTGATTTTACCGAGCTTACCGGATTGTATGATATTTTTAGCCTCTTTAATCATCGGGTAGCCGGTATAGGTATGGGTAAGTGCTAAAAGATTCCCTGTTTTATCGACAATAGATTTTAGTTCTTTGGCTTCATCAAGTGAAAATACTAATGGTTTATCGATGATAACGTGAAATCCATGCTCCAGGGCAAGTTTGGCGGGGTCAAAATGAACATGGTTCGGAGTTACAATAGAAACAGCTTCCATCCTTTCATCTTCAGGAAGTTTTGATTCTGTTTCAAACATTTCATCATATGAATTGTACACTCGAGATGGAGTTAGGCCCAAAGCATTTCCTGTTTTTTTTGAATTTTCGGGTTTACTGCTAAAGGCACCACAAACTAATTCAAACTTACTGTCGAGAGCTGCTGCTTTTCGATGCACATCACCTATAAATGCATCTAATCCACCCCCTACCATGCCTAATCTTACTTTTTTACTCATTTTACTCTATCTGATTAATTGGTTGTCTTTAATTTATTAACCATACAGATAAAGAAGATTCACAAATTGTGCAACTCAATCATATCGTTTTACTTGCACTTATCCACGATTAAATGAATATTCATTCGATAAATAAAATGACGACATAATCTCAACTGTATATGAATGAAAATAGATACATAATATCGCGTTTAAGTCTCATGATGTTCCTCCAGTTTTTTATCTGGGGAGGCTTTTTTGTTACAATGGGTGTATACCTTCTTGAAATTTTTCAGGGTGAAGAAGGACTTAATTCAATTATCGGCCAGGCTTATGCCACTCATAACTGGGCAGCTCTGTTGGCCCCTGTTTTAGTTGGTTTAATAGCCGATCGATATTTTAATGCGGAAAGGGTAAACGCGGTCTGCCATATTCTTGGAGCAGGAATACTTTGGTATGCAGCAACAATTACAAATGAACCGGGAATTTTCATTTGGGTGATGCTGGCTTACTTCATGCTTTATATGCCAACATTAGCACTCGTAAATGCCATCTCATTTGCGAATATAAAAGATGCTGATAGGGAATTCCCAAAGATTCGTGTATGGGGTACTATTGGCTGGATCCTTGCCGGTTTTGTCGTTTCTCAAACCGTGTTAGGTTGGATTGACATTCCATTACTGACTGTTATTACCGGTGTGGAAAGTAATATACAGGCAACATCCATTCCATTACAGATGAGTGCAATTATTTCTCTAATCTATGGAATTTACAGTTTTACACTTCCCGCTGCCCCACCGGCTGAAAAAGGCACAAAGTTTAATTTATATGAGGCTCTAGGGCTTGATGC
>JBGTFX010000291.1:0-5457 GCA_041747055.1 Balneolaceae bacterium | reverse complement strand
TGAGCAAGGGTGGCGCGGTGTTCAATCACAAAAAACTACTTTGGTATAATGAGCAGTATCTTCGGGAAAAACCGGTTGAGCAGATTATCGAACGTGTGAAGAAAATAGCTGATGAACGGGGCATTGACACAAAAACCGACGACTATTTAGCAGAATCCATAAAACTACTTATTGATCGGGTGAGCAAGATTGATGAACTTCTACCGATGGGAAGTTTCTTTTTCGAAGATCCAAATGAGTACGATGAAAACGCCCTGAAAAAGTGGAAAGATGATAGTTCTGATCTGGTTACTGCTTACAAAAAAGAGATTGCAGATTTATCAGATGATCAGTTTGAAGCCAAAACATTAAAATCAACGCTCGAAAACGTAATTGAAAAGCATGAAGTTGGTTTCGGCAAACTAATGATGCCGCTGCGAATTGCCGTTACCGGTCAGGGTTTTGGACCTGACCTGTTTTCTTCGATGGAATTATTAGGTAAGGATACTGTAATCAGCCGAATTGATACTGCTCTTGAGAAGCTTGGATAGGTAATTAACTGAGTAAAGACCTCCAAAATTTTCGAATATCTTGGAGGTCTCTTGCCTGACTAAGTTTTTTATCGACTGATTTTTTTATTTATGCTCATCTTGAGGCTCTATTTTATATCGAATTCAAGTAGAAACCTTTTATATTGGTGGTAGTTAACAATCATAAATCAAGCTTATGAAACTTTTCCTCAAGATTTTAGCCGGCCTCGCCATACTTTTTGTAGTGCTGCTTATTGCACTGAACCTCTATTTTACCGATGAACGTTTAAAGTCGATGATTCTGCCTCAAATTCAGGAGACAGTAGGCACAAATGTTCAGGTCGAAAAAATGTCTATCACATTTTTCCGCACATTCCCACAATTCGGGTTGGAAATGGAGCAGTTCACCCTTCCCGATCCCGATGGAAATAATGTTGTAACCCTAAATGAGATGATTATTGGCGTTCATCTTTTCCCACTTTTACGTGATGAAATTTCTATTTCAGAACTAATTCTAAACCGTCCGTCTCTTACTTATCATGTTTATGAAGACGGTACTACAAATATCGATTTTCTTTTAGACCTGGCAGAGGATGACCCTGAACCCACCGAAGAAGAGGGATATGCCATTGCCATTCCAAGTTTTACAATTGAATCCGCCGAAATAGATTATCGGGACGACAGCGATACCACTCTGGTTCAGATACGTGATTTAAATGCCACAATTTCACTTCGTTTTGATGAACTCATAGAAAGCACGGTGGATGCCAATCTTGGCTCATTAAGTGCATCTATAGGTGGTGAGAATTATATAGAGAATCTGGCTATCAGCCTCAATCAAACCTCAACGGTTGATCTTGAAAATGAGCTATTAACTCTTACAGAGGGCGTACTTTCCATCCGGGGATTGGCCCTTAATATTAGTGGACAGATTTCACAATGGAGTGCGGAAGCTCCAATGTTAGATTTACAGTTTTCCTCAAGTTCCGAAAACTTTGGTGAATTACTCCGTCTGGCTCCACCCGAATTTGATGAACAACTTGAAGGTTTGGTTACTCGAGGCTCACTTGTTTTGGAAGGTTCCGTAAACGGCACTTTTAGTGAAGAAAGCATGCCACGGTTTGATCTGCTGATCAATGTAAACGATGGATATCTACAAAATCCCGATCTTCCCGATGCAATTGAGGATATTGTTTTACAGCTCACCATAAACAATGATTTAGCCACCGTTCAGGAGTTTCGTGCGCGGGCTGATGAAAACACCATCTACGCTTCCGGAACTTTGGAACGCCCGCTGGATGATGACGGTGTATTTTCCATAGAATTTGATGGTGATATTGATCTTGCAACAATCAGCCGGTTCTACCCTATCGAAGAGTTTGGCGTAAATCAATTAAGCGGATTACTTGCCGCCGAAGCACGGGCAAACGGACGGGTTGATCAACCCGAAGAGGCCTCCTTTACAGGAAGTTTTGTTCTTACAAATGGCGCACTTCAATACATAGATGTCCCACGACCCATCGAGCAAATAAACGCGCGAATTCAGGCTAATCAGGATCGGGTAACCATAGAAGAATCCGGTTTTGTGGCTGCAAACAATACTTTCTCAATGTCGGGTTCTGTAGACAACCCACTGGATGAAAACCGACGAGCCGTTGATCTTACCTCAAACCTTCGTTTTGATTTAGCCACCATCAAAGATTTTTATCCTATTGATGAAGATACGCTAGAACTGCGGGGCCAGTTTGACGCAAATGTCACCTTACGCGGAACTGTTGATCCCGATAATCTTGAAAGACTTCTTCAGCAGAGTACGTTTAATCTGCGTGATGGGTACATCGCCCATCGGGATTTAGGCAAGCCACTGGAAGATGTTGTGATGGAGGCAGAGGCCACATCAACCCGACTTAATATTAGCCAGGCAAGATTTAGAACGGGCGAAAATAATCTTGCTATGACGGGATCTGTGAGTAACTATTTAAGTGATGATCCTACGTTTGATATCTCTCTTGACGGAAATGCAGATTTTGGTGATATAGCGAATTATTACTCACTGGAACCGTGGATTCAGGAGTTAACGGGTAATGCACAAATGAGGCTCAGCGCAAGAGGCCCGGCCGGTGATCCCATGCAAATTCAGCTGAATGGATCACTTACAGTTGAAAATGTAAGCGCTGTTGGGGACTCTCTGCCTCAGCCGATTTCTGATTTACGGGGACAATTGAATATCACGCCCAACGAAATGTCACTTACTAATTTTACTATGAACTTTGGCTCATCGGATATCGGACTTGATGGCACTCTAACCAACTATCTCGGATTTATGGAAGAGCACGAATCTACTTCCACCATGCCGTCTGTTACTGGTACCTATCGAAGTCAGCTTTTGGACATGGATGAAATGATCGATTGGGATGAAGAAATTGATCCGGATGAGCCTATCCCCATTGAACTTCCGAATATGACATCCTCTGTTACAGCAGAAATTGACCGCTTGGTAATTTTTGGGCTTAATATTACTGAGATTCGAGGAACCGGCCGCACTACACCAACACAAATTTTAATGGAAGATGCATCTGCTGTGATGTTCGATGGTACAGCTACCGGTAATATGGAGTGGAATGTGCCCCGACCGGACCGTACAAATATGACGTTCAACGGAAATCTGGAAGGGTTAACGGCCGAAGCCTTTTTTGAGGAAACCGGGTTTTTGGGTGAAAACAGCCGTTTCCACGAATATATAACCGGTGAGTTCAGCACAGAAATCAACTATTTCACTGAGTTTGATGAAACCATCACCCCGGATATAGCCACTACGAATGCGGATGGAAGTTTTGGAATGACCCGCGCAAGTTTGGAGGGGCATCCTATTCAAACTCAGGTTGCACGATTTTTACGAGCTGATGAACTCAATAAAGTTAATTTAGATGAATGGACTGCCATGTTCACCATCAGGGATGCTGTTCTCACGTTCGAGGATTTCACTCTAACCAGTGATAATATTGGTGTGGAACTCGAGGGGACTCAGCATATGATTACTGATGAAATTAATTTTAAAGCTACATTACTACTCCCTGAACAGTTTAAGGGCGCTATATCTTCTGTTATCTCAAGTCGTGCTGCAAATGCATTACAAATGGATGATGGCCGAATGGCCGTACCAATTTTAATTACGGGTACATCACAAAGTCCACAGGTTCGGCCTGATACGAGCGTGATTAACCAAATTATAGAAGACGCTATACGGGAAGGTGCCGGAAATGTGATTCGAAGATTATTTAATGGTAATTAAGTCACTGTTTTTGATATAAACCTTATTTAATGAAAATTCAGATTCGAAACAGATCTCTCAGATTTTAATTTGCACTATTTCAGGCTTTCAGCCTGCGGTGTGTTGCGCCACCTTGTTACCTATGGCGTTGCCATAGGTTGGGTTATATCAGGCTTTCAGCCTTTGGTTTTGGATAAGAATCAGGTATGATCTTATAAACTGAATTCGATTTAGGGCACTTATAACCTAATCTACAATCTAACTCAGGTTAATCACTTATTGAAAATTCAGATAGTAAAAAATCAACTATGCAGATGGCTCTCTCCTTTCGTATTTTCAGAGGGTTTTAATATTCTACCTGACGGTTTGATTTACCGTCTGATGGAATTTCTAAATTTATATTAACCCATCTGACCGCAACAGCAGCGTTCTGAAGGGCATCTAAAAAAGCTCTCTTTCAGTCTGAATATTTTTCAAAAACATTTATGGATAGCAACAACTATATCACCTGGAGTGGTGACAATGTAATATTTTCCATTCCGGAATTTCAGCTCCCTTTTTCTGTAGCATACCTCGGACTTTTATTTTCAGTAGTGATTTTCTACTTCGGATGGCAAAAGCTCAAAGCAGATGCTCCTAAAAATTCATCACCGGCAGAATGGAAAGGCTGGGTTTTGGCAATAGCTGCTTTTTTTATTGGTCAGCTTCCTTTTTTCTTCATAGATGCCCCTTCTTTAGATAGCATTGGACCCATTGAACCGGTTTGGTATGGGCTTCTTTTTGCCACAGCATTTATTTTTGGATATATCATTACTTCAAAACTGTTTTCTGATGCAGGTCGCAGCCAGGAAGAAGTGGATCGCCTTTTGATTTACATGCTTATCGCAACGGTAGTGGGTGCTCGTTTAGGTCACGTTATCTTTTATGATCTTGATTTTTACCTGCGAAATATCCACCTGATTCCACAAGTGTGGCTGGGAGGATTGGCTAGCCACGGTGCTGCCGTTGCTATCATTATTGGGATGTATCTTTACGTGAAAAAGATTCCCGGAATGACCTTCTTTTGGCTTGCCGATCGGGTAGTACCGGCAGTTGCTATTGCAGGAATGTTTATCAGAATTGGAAACTTTACCAATTCTGAAATTTTAGGAAAAGCAACAGATTTACCGTGGGCCGTAGTTTTTGAAGTGGCTCCATCCTTGACCGCTGCTCAGCAAATGGTTCCTCGGCATCCATCCATGCTGTACGAAGCTTTACTCTGCATAGTTGTTTTTGCAGTTCTGTGGTGGATTTATAAAAAATATGAGAAACGTCCGCCTGAAGGATCACTTTTCGCCACATTTTTGGTCATGCTGTTTTCAGGCCGTTTTTTAATTGAATTTACCAAACTCCACCATTCAGATTTTGAAGCCGGTTGGGCTTTGAATATGGGTCAGTGGCTAAGTATTCCGCTTGTTGCGTATGGAATTTGGTTGCTTGTAAAGAAGGTGGATTGGAGTAAGAAGGGGAAATAAGTGTGTAAGGCTGTTTAAAAATGATGTGTCGTCCTGATTTTGGTTGACTCATTGTACGGTTTTTTTTTGGTAATAATTCTTCCATTTTCTTTCCAAAGGTCCTGTTTTTGTGTGTGCCTGATTAGGGGTTAACCTTTCAACACTACTGTGGGGACGAACCTGA
>JBGTFX010000290.1:0-2572 GCA_041747055.1 Balneolaceae bacterium | reverse complement strand
GGCCTTCCCTTTAACTGCTCTCGGCCATGGGAAAAAAGTAATACTTGATCCCGGCTGCCCCGTTCCATTTGCATAGAACAGGTGATAACTCGACGGATCATCCTGATTAACCGTTTTAAGAACCATCCGCAGTCCTAATGTATGAACATAAAATTCTGCGTTGGTCTGTCCGTTTCCTGAAATAATTGATATGTGGTGAATTCCTTTCTTATTAACTAACATAGATCTATTTATTTTATAGTTTAATATTAAACTATTATACTATATACCTTCGTTCCTTTAATAAGATAATTATAAAAAAAGGTTTCGAAATTCTATTGAACCTATAATTGTCTTTAGTCATATTATAGTATGAACTAAATGATCAAGAGTAATATTTTATAAAAGAACTATTGACGTCATATTTGCTGAATGAACCAAAAAAAGATTCTATCCCTGATTGTTCTCATTTGCGGACTTGCAATGTTATGGATGGGATATAAGGATTATCAACTATTAAGTTCGCAGTATAATCCTCTGTTTAATATTTCTCCCGACAGAGAAACTCGATGGTTTATTATTATAGGAATAGCTGCGTCTATAGGTGGATTTATAGGTATCATCAGAGATGAAATTGTGTAGGATATATCTCTCAGGAACATTTGTCCTGATCCATCGCTTCATCCATCATTCGTAGCAGGTCCCAGCGGTACATTCCTGAATCGTGACCATCATCCCAGGTAATTTTTAAGGCATGGTTTCCGATCGGTTCCAGTTTATTGATTTTGTAAGTTCGGGTTGGTTTAACAAAGAATAACTCGGTTTCGAATCGACCCATTTTATCATGGCCTCCCCTGCACATCACGCATGGACAATTTTTTCGGAGGCCAAATAGAGGAAATCTGGCTACGCGGCTATCTGCCCATTGAATCTCAAGAATTTGTTCGGAATTGCTGACATCTAATGATTTTGCCTTATACTTATTTTCCATTACAGAAGGTTGCAGTTAGAGTTCACTGTCATTAACATTGAGGACTTAAATATACGTTCAATTTATGTGGATATTAACCGTCGTTTTATTTTTAGTTTTCGCTATTGCCGGATATTTCGGTTCTCAGCCCTACTTCCGGCTTGAGCACCTTACTCCGCAACGGGTCATCAACTCTGCGCTGCTGGTAATGGTACTCTTTACAGTTTTAATGATCGCCTACGTGTTTGATGTTTTCCCTCAATCCGTTGCAGCTCCGTTTATGATGGGCATTTACACTCTTATTACCGGCTTTTTTATCGGGTATGCCTACCGTCAACTAAAGGCAAGGTCTGAAGGTGGCGATATACTCTATCAGCACAGAACATTTTGGGTTGATTTTGCTCCTCATATTTTTGCCATCCTGTTAATTTTGTACGGACTTTACAGAACGGCACTGCTGTCTGATCTGCCGATTACAGGAATCCGTCTCACTTCAGGATTCTCACTCATTGCATTCGGCCTTTTTGGATGGACCCTCAAACTGGTTCCTGAATTTCGCTCAAAAGGAGTACTGTTTTTAGATCAGCTCATAGAGTGGAAAACCGTGATTGCCTGGGCCTGGCACAATGAAGATGTGATTATGATTGAATATATCGACCCGCATAAAGAGAAGGGAAATCGAATCAAACAGTTTGTCACTTCAATTCCCGAGGATGATCGAAAAGAGATTGAAGTTGTGCTAAAATCCAAAATGGATGAGTATGCTGATGAACGGAAAGAAATTATGATGCCGGAGGATTAGTTCAGGGCTCAGGGTGCAGGGTGGCAAGTCTCCCCTTGAGGGGAGATGAGAAGCCGAAAGTTCTCGGCTTTCTCTGAGGGGTGTTTGGCACTGGACGAACTTCAAGGAGCAGGAATGACACCTATAAAACCATTGCGCAACTTTTGCTTCCTTCGCGGTTAAACCCGACACAGAAGAATACCCGGTCGTCCGTCATCTGTCGCAGTTATCCGACGCTTCAAGGAGTCCGAAATACACGGCTACTCTTGAAGGCCTTAGTTACTATTCACTACTTCATTCTCCTGTGCTCAACCATCAAACATCGGTTTTCGACGTAAGGAAATCCCTCCTTTTCTGCTAACGCTCTGGCTTTATCCGTGCTTACATCAAGCTGGGTCCAGATGAGTGGTTTTTGACCCGTACGTTCACTCCATTCCACAATTTCTTCAACCATCTCTTTGGTGTATTTCTTATTTCTAAAAATATCTATGATATCAACCTGCACATCATCAGGAAGATCAAGAATAGAATCATACGATACTTCTCCAAACACTTCTTTTTCGTTTGGGTTAATAGGAATAATCGTAAATCCGTTTTCTCTTAAATATTCAGCAATATGAAAGCTGGTACGGTACGGGTTGCTTGAACAGCCGATGACTGCTACTGTTTTAGAATTCTCTAAAACTGTTGTAATCTGATCGTTAAATGGAGTTTTTGGGGTATTCAATTCTATTTTCTCTTTAAAAAAGGTTATCTTTAAGTGAACGTAATTTAAATATAAAACAAAGGAACATTTTGTCTAAAGTAAAAGACGGCGATACCGTCAAAGTACACTACACTGG
>JBGTFX010000289.1:0-1941 GCA_041747055.1 Balneolaceae bacterium | reverse complement strand
TCGGCACATGGTCACCAACCACGCGGTTCCTACTCCAATCAAAAAGACACCGGTTCCTACTCCAACGAGCAGCCACAGTGAATTTTTAACATAATTGGGTAAAACTGTGGATGCCAAATGCTGCCAAATATCTCCGCTGGGGACAAATAAATTCGCCGCAACAGTAAAAATAGGAATGGATACAAGAAGAGCGATTCCAACGGTGGCAATATTCCACCATACAGAATCAGAACCTGACTTTCTGTTTCGGGCCCAGATGGGTGAATTTTTTGTGAGTTCTATTAAATTCTTAATCATCCCTGAAAATTCCGGACCGATTTCTTTAAACCAAATTCCTTATTCAAAACCAGATCCGCTGCATGATATCCGCACATTCCGTGAACGCCGCCGCCGGGTGGCGTTGATGAAGAGCATAAATAGATTCCTTCAGCGGGTGTGGCATAAGGGTGAACCAAACTCACGGGACGAGTAAACAGCTGCCAGATATCCTGCCGTCCGCCGTTTATGTCACCGCCAAAATAGTTCGCATTGTATTCATGAAACTGATCGGTGTTTATGGTCTGCCGCTCTTCAACGACATCCCGAAAACCGGGGGCAAAACGCTCAATCTGATTTTCAATTTCCTTTGTCATATCTACGGTAGAGCCATTTGGAACGTGACAATACGCCCAAAGCGTATGACGATTGTCGGGTGTTCGGGTATCATCAAACAAACTTTGCTGAGCCACTAAAACGTAAGGATCATCCGGAATTCCACCATCATCCATAATTTTTTCTGATGCGGCTATTTCATCAAAAGTCCCGCCCAAATGAATAGTACTCGCTCTGTTGCATCGCGGATCTTTCCACGGTACCGGCTCTTTGAGAATATAATCGATCTTAAAAACTCCTGAACCATATCTAAACTTTTTAAGCACGTTTATGTATGCTTCCGGCAATCGATCACCGGCAATAGTGATAAGCTGTCTTGGGGTCAGATCAAACAGATACGACGTGGCTTTTGGCAGCTGATCCATAGATGTAATTTCGATCCCGGTTTCCACTTCGCCACCAAGGGAAATAAAATAGTCCTTCATGGCATCTGCGATGGATTGCGAACCACCTTTAGGCAGGGGCCATCCAACTGCATGACCCGCAGCACCAAGAACCAAACCAATGGCTGAGGTTGCAATTGCATTTAACGGCAAAATACTATGTGCGGCAAGTCCGGCAAAGAGTGCTTTTGCACGCTCATCTTTAAAACGCTTTTGAAAAAGAGTTGCGGGCTGAAACGCTTTCAGTCCAAACAGAGCTAAATCTACGGGACGTTTGGGAAATCGAAGCGGCCCTAAAAAATCTTTTGTGAGCGTATCCCAATTTTCGATGATCGGTTCCATTGCCGATTGATATTTCTTTCCGTCATAATCACCCAGCTCTTCCATGGTTTTTTTCATGCTGTGATGCATCACAACGGCTTCTCCACTGTCCATTGGGTGGGCAACGGGGAATTCCGGTGTGATCCATTCGAGCCCAAAATCAGCAAGAGGTAGCTGCTTTAGAAATGGGGATGAGGCTGCCAGCGGATGAATTGCTGAACAGACATCATGTTTGAAACCCGGCTGCATCAGCTCTTTGGTTCGCATGCCGCCACCAACGGTATCGGATGCTTCAAATACTTTTACAGATAATCCCTCAAGTGCTAGGCGAATAGCAGCAGAAAGCCCGTTAGGGCCAGTTCCTATAACAATGGCGTCGTAGGCAGTATTTTTTTTCAAGGGTAGATGACTTTATTGATGATCAAATGAGACGGATCATCACCGCTATTAGTAATTTAGATTGAATATATACAAGGTAAGAAAACGCCGTGCAAACCTGAAAACGTTCAGGTGGATTTATTGTCATTAGACGGGTACCTATTCGCGCATCATTTTTATAAGTTTCTGCCATGGAAAAATGTAACTG
>JBGTFX010000288.1:0-3077 GCA_041747055.1 Balneolaceae bacterium | reverse complement strand
GATCTTCAGTAGGTCTGTCCTTTTTTTGCTTGTTATTTAATATCTCTGAGTATTCGTGCACCCTTGTATACCCTTCCCATCTCCCGATTATGACTGATTTAAGTTTATCGGTTTCGCCATATTGTGAAAATGCTTTTGCCATTGGATTAGTGGTTTGATGAATAGCTGATTCTAAATTCTCTTTATATCTATAACTATAAGATCTGTTCAATGGTATGTACATACTAATGGTTTACTAAATTACTCATTGCTTTTAACTTAGATCAAGTATTATTCTTACTTATAGAGTGAACACCTATTAAAAAATATCTGAATTTATGGCTAAGAGAGAGATTTTTACCCACACTTTTTACATTCAACCATACCTGTTTTTGTTCGGTTTGATCGGTTTTATCCTGCTTCAAACTCCTTCTTTTGCACAGGAATCACAAGCTGTAGATTACCAGAATAAAATCATCATGGGGGTCTATGCACATCCTGATGATGAAACTTCTATCGGGCCGGTTTTTGCAAAATACGTACGACAAGGTGCGCGGGTAATTTTAGTGATAGCCACCGATGGACGGCTTGGCACTACAGACCTTACAGATCTTGAAGCCGGAGATGAACTTGCTTCTTTACGACGATATGAGATGCAGTGTGCTGCCGATGTTTTAGGTGCGGAGCTTATTCACCTGCGTTATCACGATCAACTAAGAATGCCGGAGGGACAAGATGAATTTATACAGGAATCGCGGAGGATTCTTGATGACCTGCACGAAATTATGGGTGAAATTGAGCCCGATATCATCATCACATTTGGTCCTGATGGCGGATCGAATCATCTTGATCATCGGATTCTCAGCGTTTCTACAACGCAAGTAGTACTCAGCAAAAAGTGGGGCAAAAAGCCGTCACTTTTTTACTCCGGAATACCCGTTTCAGAAGCTGATGAACTTTGGCGCTATCGTGCCGTTCACGAAGATTTTTTAACTGTACGGGAAAAATTTACTGATGAAGATATTGAAGTTGCGGCAGAATCGGCACGATGTCACGCATCCCAGTTCAGCCCGGAATTTGTGGATGCACGAACAAATATATGGCGTGAACGAGGAACTGCCTGGTTCCGGCCTTTTGAAGCACCACGAAATACATCAGAAAGCCTGCTGAGTTATCCCCCGCAGTACCGTTGAGTGGATTCGTTCTTAGAGATTTAATTCAATAAACTTGAAGAAGTATTAAATTGACTATCATACTTATATCCTTTTTATAAGTTTTCTCAAACATAATACATGCCACAAACTCCACAAAACCCGCTCTCTCCCATCGGTGAAACTCGAATTCACCGAATTCTTGTCCGTGTCTTATTGATTATAATGACAATCGAATGGGTGCTGTTGATGGTCGATCAACGGTGGCTGTCTTTATTTCTGGTAACTTTAATCATTGCGACTCTTTTTGCCCCTATTTTATTTCGAAATAAGCTGCAGATGGAAATTCCGGTTGAGTTTCATCTAACGGCCGTTATTTTCATTTTTGCATCTTTTTATCTAGGAGAAGTACAGGATTTCTACTTTAGATATTGGTGGTGGGATATTGCCCTGCACGCCACAGCAGGATTGTTGATGGGAATCCTTGGCTTTCTTCTTGTTTATATCCTAAATGAAAGTAAAAGAGTAGAGCTACACATGACGCCCGGTTTCATCGCATTTTTTGCGTTTATTTTTGCAGTGGCAATAGGTGCAATTTGGGAAATTTTTGAATTTGGAATGGATCAGATTTTTGGCACCATCATGCAAAAACCAATGTTCGGAGACCCATCAGGCCTAACCGATACAATGTGGGATATGATTGTAAATGCGGTTGGTGCAATTATTATTAGTGGAACCGGCTGGTGGTATCTCAAAAAAGATAAAAGCTTTTTTGTGAAAGATTGGATCAGGAAGTTTATCAGCCGAAATCCACGGATGTTCAAAAAATGAATTAGACAGAAAAATGGAATATACCTGTAATTCCTGCTGCCCAGCAGTAATAAGCAAAGAAGTGGAATTTTTCTTTTTTCAGCAAAATAATAAGGTACTTAAGAGAAAAATATCCCGCTAAAAATGAGGCGAAAAATCCAACAATAAGAGCCATAACTGCGTCATATTCAATACCATATTTATATATATCAATAATCTCAAGCAACATGGCCCCGGCCAAAACAGGTAAAACCATCAAGAAAGAAAAATTGGCTACGATTTCCCTTTTTATGCCGCTATAAAGTCCTACCGCAATTGTTGAACCGGCTCTGCTTATTCCCGGAATAATTGCAAACGATTGTGCAACACCCATCAACAGCCCTCTTTTCGCATCTACTTCTTTATCAGGATTTTTTACAAATCGGGTAATAAACAGCAGTGTTCCCGTTACCAAGAGCATGGTTGATACAATTACAGGATTTAAAAACATTGCCTCAATGGGATCTTTAAGAGTAAACCCAACAATCATTGCAGGTATCATGCTCAGCAAAATAATCATACTAAAGCGGGTATTTTTATCGTCCAGATATCTTTTGGTTTTAATTCCATCCGGTGAAAAACTTGCAAATAAATCTCTTAAAATCTCGGCAATTCGTTCTCTAAAGTAGACGACAATACTGCAAAAAGAACCAAAATGAACCACCACTTCGAATGTAATTCCCGGCATAAGTTCTTGATCAAAAAGTGCACGCCCCAAAGCAAGATGACCTGAGCTGCTCACCGGTAGAAATTCTGTAACGCCTTGTAGTATTCCTAATAATAGAGCTTGAAGTAAGTCCATATTTAAATCTGTTTAAAAATGTTAAGGCTTGAAGGTATACAGATTATAGATTAAATATTAACTCAGATATTAAATTTGAGGAACAGATTGGAATCACGTAAAATGGAGAAGGATTCATCAAGCAATGTTTAATGTTATCATAGATAAATGATCCTTTACTTAGCACGGAAATATTTCATTCACTCCATAATTTTTCTGTTTGCACTAACGATTTTTCCTTTGGGCTTTTTTGATGATGTTTCCTATATAATATCGAGAGGTTTCTTTTGGGGCGGAATTTTTGGCGGGCTATATAC
>JBGTFX010000287.1:0-4761 GCA_041747055.1 Balneolaceae bacterium | reverse complement strand
TTCCCTGGGTTATTCAAATTGCAAATAGACGCGATGTGTAGCCTGTCCTCCGAAACTTTAGTGAAGGCGGGCTTTTTTACCGGGCTTGTCCAACACCGGCATGGAACTCGGCAAGCTTCGTTCCATGCCTTAACTTGTTATGGCACAAACTAATGCCAGCTTTACAACAATTACAAAAATGCTGTCCTAAGCCCCCTATACCACCTCAAAGTGTTGAAAAATTATCAGAAGGAAAGTTCTCATTAAACTTTCCCTCTAATTTAAATTCCGAATGACGCAAGAATATTTAAATGTTTGTCTAAAATCAGAGCAGGTTTTGGCCTTGTATCTCTTGCTGTGGATTTGTGTACAATTAAATACTTATCATTTATTTGATAATAAGCCCTAGGAATGTAGGATTCATCGTATTTTTGAACAAAGATTTCTGAATTTAATTTATCATTGATTGTTTGGCATACTTGAGGATTTGTTACAGGAGTAATTCCTTTACGTTGCCAATATTCCCCAAGCGCATTCCAATATTGCGTAACCTCTTCTTTTGTACGGGGCTCTCCATTAAGGTAATTAGCAAGGATTGTTTTAAATTCTATATCTTGCTTTTCCAGGTTACCAAAGCCCGCCTTTTCTCTATTTTGTTGATGTTGAGTACTTGTAATAAATAAATCCACAGCTACCCAATCAAATGGTTCTTGTACGGGGCATTCATTTAAGGAATATCTTGTTTCACTATAGAATTGTGATATTTCTGTGCCTGTAAATGAAACTATTAAAATTATAATCGAAATAATTAGTGATTTCATGAATCCAATTGTTTTAAATTATTAGTATCCACATCGGCTATTAAATGTTAATGCACCCCATGAGGTAATAGAAACTATATTATTTCCATCAATAACGTAGCCCTTAATGGAAAAATTTGATAAATGATTAGATATTTGAGCTACAAAATCTATGTCATCAAGGTTAGTTCCACTTTGATAATTATTTGTTCCATCTGAACCACAAACGTTTAGAGAGGTCGTATCCTCACCTTCAAAAAAAGGATGTGTGTGAACAACTCCTATTGTATTTGATGGTACTGAGTTAAGATAATTTTGTGGTATGCTAATTCCACATGCCGACCTCTGCCAATCTTCAGGGAAATCAACAAATCCTAATTCATTATTTGGATTTTGCACTATAAATCCTCCTTGTTCTAAACGTTGTTCAATAGACAGATTAGTTTTGCTCTCATCCCATAATCTTTCAAAAGCCATCTGCACACCAATATTGTCAATTATAGGGTCGTTGGTTTCACAGGGATTATCACAATATGCCGGAGGATTTGATTCTGAACAAGGATCCGGTTCAGGAGGTGGAATACTGCCACCTCCACCATCATTATAACAAGGTTCGGTCCCCATTGGGTCGCAAGGAGGATCATCACTTGGGCCACCACTACCTCCACCGCCCCCACCTGGGTCATTATATACTAATTCATAAGATACACAACGAATTTCAGTAATTGAACAATTAGAAAGTTCTCCTGTTTGGGAATTCCTCAGGCATACCACAGTTATGAAATATTGACTACATTCCCAGTCCCAACCTGATGTGCTGTTTGACTGAAAATCATTTTGGTCATTGGCACTTTTTTCGTTAGCACGGCTTTCCAACCACGTTCCTTTCCCGAATTTTCGAAGCTGTTCTTCCAGTAATGTTTCAGCAAGTTCACTATCCGGAATCACGCATTGAGCTACCCGTACGATATTATCTTCTCCGGCCCAGCTCCCGGCTTTTTCTCCGGCATATTTGCTTGAAAAAGAGAATGCTTTAAAAATGGTTTCACCTTCAGCTTGATCAATGGCTGGTTTAGGGAAATGCACCCAGAAGGATTGATTCCAGTAGTTATAATCCGCCTCATCATCTGCTAACGTACTTATCCGGCATGAGTAAGGAGTTGGTCTTTGGTTTGAAGCTGATTTCGCTTGTTGATTGATTGTTTGCACCTTCGGAATCAACAGGAGTTCGTCAATAGATTCATCTTGATCCAGATTGTTGTACTCACACCCCGTCAAGCCCAATGCCACCAGCAGCATGACGAATAGTAATATTTTCTTCATATGCACCAAATTTAGTTAAACATGAAAATGCTCAATGAAAGCCTCGATTATGTTAGAGAGTATCCAGCCAACATTTTGGTACAATTTTTATTGACTTGAGTAAAAGTAATTGTGCCATAACGTGTATTTATCCGCCACATTCTCAACGAATAATTTGTCAGTATAATAGTTCAAAACAGTCACTCCTGCAATTTTTACGAGATTTTGTCCTGATATTCAGATAGGAGTGCAGGATAATCAGTTCCGAATAAAAGTCCCGAATAAAGTTTTTATTCGGACTAATTATCTTCATGCAAAGTTGGGAGATATCGCTCCGATTCATTATTAAATGCATCACCAGAATTTCCAAACGCTAATTTCCTCTTTTAGCCAGACTATAAAATTGTCTCCTGCAACCCAGCCAAGAATAGCACATACACCAAGGAAAAGGAGATAAAGTGGGTTATCAAATAATAAGACAAACGATCCCCGGCCGGAAAATGAACCGATAAAAAAGAAAAAAGCCTGAACGAGTACTATTCCCAGAACAATTGCATACAAGGCATTGAGAAATCTTCTAAAGATAGAAGTTTCAGCCACCATTTTACTTTCATCGATTTTGATCTCTGAATGGTTTCTTTTTTTTGACGGTATAGTTTGTAGTTACTTATCAGTCAAGCTCTTCATCTATCTCCTTTTCAATTAATCTAAACTTATCCTTTATATCTTCACCTGAATAAAAATTTAGAAGGTCACTTTTAGTCAAAGTCCCATCATTTAGGAATTTCTTCAAATACTCCTGGTTGAATTCCATTAACATAATTGACTTCTCGAGCTGTTTTAAAATCTTTTTATTGTTTTCAATATTGTCTTCAACTAATGATCTGATTGAAAGAATTTCGTTAATGTCTTTAATGATCCGATTTACCAGAACTACCAACAGATCTTTGTCTAAATCCACTTCTTTTGCATTAAGTGCGATATCTCTTGCAAGCATATAAGCAATGGCAAGGTTGGAATAGTCGCCCTCCTGAGAATTAATTATTGCTATCAAACCTATACCGGGGATATAACCAACATTTTCGAAGTTTCTTAGAATTGAATTGTCAACTAAAGAGATATCAAAAACAATTAAACTTACTTTCGATTCCCGATTGGCTTGAGCCTCAATTAGTTGACTCCACGCCGTATCTGTTTTTCTTGTAAAGATTTCTTTGCTTTCAATCTCACCCAAGCGAACGTTTTTATCAAATTTACACTCAATTGCAATTTTTAAATCCGGGTTTCCATCTATCTCACATATAATATCACCGGTTTTGTTTTTAGGTAATATTCCGGCAGAATTACCTGTAAGAATAGCCCTGTCTCTGAATTTTTTTTCGGTGAAGTACTGATTGAGAAACTCCGCTATCTCATCTTCTGCCAGAACACCTTTTATAGCTGATTTATAAAAAAGCTCCTTCTTCATTTCGAAGATCATTTTCAGGCTTTCCAGTTCTGTTCCGAGTTCATTGCTTGTTTTGGACAGAAAAGCTGAGATACGATCTTCCATTAAAGCCAAAACACCAATATAAATCGCCCGGATGAGTTTATTTTCTCTTTCAGATGCCGGAAGTTTATCGAAATAGTTGAATACGATCTCGTTATCCAGTTCAAAACCGGAGATTTCTATGCGTTTGAGTTTTTGATTAATTTTTATGATACTCAATTATTCGAATATTTTTTCAATTTTTGATTTAAGGGTGGATGACAACTGATAACCTTCATCATCCACATGATTAATCGCGACATAGGGTTTATTTCTGCCATTATTTCCTGTTAATCCGATTTCTTCTTCAATATCATTTTCTAAAATCACAGATTCACCAATTTCTGGTTTAATAACATCCTCTATTGATTTCGAATCTCTATCAGCAATATCAATACTCGCTTGATCTTTGCCTGTTTGATGATCTCTATCATATACTGCAATATATTTAATATTAAATTTATTGAGGAGAGTTATGTATTGAGGAATTAATGTTTTACCGCCACAATCGATTAAAGTATAGTCAAACTTAAAAACACCAACCTTTTTTGCTAGGAGAGGTATGACTGATTTATCTGTTGGCCCTTCTAAAAGAATGACTTTTTTAGCAAAAAATAGTTCACTTCTATCAGGGTTTATCCAGTAGCTAAGGTTAAATCGCTTCTTTTCTTCCAATTCTGAAAAAAGTTCAGAGGTGCACTGTAGAATTTTAGTGCCTTCAGAAACAGAATCTTTCTTCACAATGCAAATAGATTTATAAAGCTCAAGGCCTAAAAAAGAACTAGAATGTGTACATAACACAATTTGGTTTTCATCTTTTGACAATGCGATTAGGGAAGAAAATAATTCTCTTTGAGCCTGAGGGTGCAAGAACAATTCTGGCTCTTCAAAAATGAAATATGTTGCTTTCGATGCTTTTCTTTTATGGATTTTGGAGTTGGTTATTTCTTCCCGGTCACTCTCGCGAGCTCGTTCTCTATCTTCTTTTATGATTCTTGACCAAGCACGAAGCAGGGCAAAAATTAAGGCTCTTTGCAATCCTTGTCCTTTTCTCTCAATATCAGTTTTAATACCATCATCAACCCATACACTTGCACCAACCCTAAAAATCTCGTCAACATTTGGTGGTGTTATTTGAATATCAATTTTTGC
>JBGTFX010000286.1:0-3196 GCA_041747055.1 Balneolaceae bacterium | reverse complement strand
GAAGTACTCATCCCGGCGGCGGAATTCCGCTGGTGATTCAGTCGGCATTTAATGCGATACAGATCCTGGAAAGGCAAAATGGGGCTTTGTGAAGGTGGAAGGTGCAGGGAGAAGGCAGAATGCAGAAGGGAAAAATTCAACATTTATATGAAAAAACTAAGACCTTTCAGAGTGGCTTGTGCTTTTCAAGACTCCTTGAAGAGTCTGATTTTATAGTAATTGACCGAAGACCGAAGTTTTACATTTTTCTGATTTGTGGCAATTGATTGGATTGAACTTTTGATAACTAGCTAACCACAGCGGATCGGCGTATTTTCACAACGGGCACAGGGAGAAAAGTGAGAAGGCAGAAGGCACCATATAAGAACTTCTCTTTTTAAATTTATTAAACCGAACTCAGAAACTTATTGAAAGTTTAATAACCCATCGAACACACCCCTCAATCCCCTCTCAAGAGGGGAAGTAAATACAACCCATAAACGACTTATCATATAAAAAAAACTCCCTCTCCTTCAGGAGAGGGCTGGGGTGAGGTAGAAAGGAAAGGTGTTAAAACTTAGAATAATCATTAGTCAATCTCACTCCCCTACCTTTCCTAAATTAATCACTTCCATATTTTCAATTTTTCCGTTGTTGAGATCAAAGCGGACAATGGTTCTTTCTACATGAAATCCTTGTCGGCCGGCGGCACCGGGATTTACATAGAGCATTTTTTTAAGGGATTGGTCGCGGGCAATTTTGAGAATGTGAGAGTGTCCGCAGATAAAGATATCAGGTGGGTTTCTTCTAAGCTCATCACGAATGGGGATACAGTACCGTCCGGGAATGCCTCCAATGTGGGTTATCCAAACATCAACACCCTCTTTGGTAAATCGTTGATGGAGCGGATATCGTTTTCTTATATCTTCCCCGTCAATATTACCATAAACACCCACAACCGGTGCTATCTTCTCTAATTCTCTGGCAATCGTTATATTTCCAAAATCTCCGGCGTGCCAAATCTCGTCCCTGTCCGAAAAATATTCGGTAACCTGGGGATCTAAAAAATTATGGGTATCGGATATAAGCCCTATCTTCATGCGTAGATCTTTGTTTCATGGATTATAGCAAACCTACCATAGGTTGTAAACCGTTATTTGATGAATTTATAATAATTTTTTCTCATTCTTGTCAAGCTTTCAGATTTGAAGAACGCAATCAACACATTAAAAACACTCTGAGTTATCGTGCAAACAACGTTTAGCATTATCATTGTTACCTGGAATGGATTAGGCCATTTAAAAACGTTTCTGCCTTCCGTTGCAAAATCTGATTACGAACATTTCGAGATCATTATTGCAGATAATGCATCAACTGATGGAACTGCTGAATGGATCAGGAAAAAATACCCTGAATGTAAAGTGGTTACTTTTGACGCTAACCACGGATATTGTGGCGGGAATAACAGAGCCGTAAAATACAGCGAGGGTGAAGTTCTGATTTTTCTAAACAACGACGTTTTCGTTGATTCCGAGTGGTTATCACACCTTAGTGAAACCTTCAATGATCCGGAAACCACAATTGCCCAGCCGAAGATAAAATCTTACATGCACCCCGATGAATTTGAATATGCCGGAGCAGCAGGCGGGATGATCGACTATATGGGCTACCCATTTTGCAAAGGACGGATTTTTGATCATGTAGAAAAAGACCTGCATCAGTACGATGGATCCACTCCTATTTTTTGGGCCAGCGGTGCGGCATTTGCAATCCGTAAAGTGGCGTTTTTGGAAGTTGGGGGTTTTGATGAAGATTTTGAATTTCACATGGAAGAAATTGATCTCTGCTGGAGGGCATGGAGAATGGGCTACACCGTAAAAAGCTGTCCCAAAAGTGAAGTTTACCATCTCGGCGGTGGGTCTATGCCGATGGGCTCATCAAGAAAAGTTTATTACAACTACCGCAACAGTTTATTGATGATGACCAAAAACAGCTCATCAGGTATCTTGTTCTTCAAAATATTCGGCCGACTCTTGCTGGATGGCGTTGCCGGAATTCGGTCTTTGTTGATGGGTGATCCCAAAGCCACATGGGCAATTATCAGAGCACATTTTGCCTATTACAAACGTCTGCCTTCTATCATGAAAAAACGAAAAGTAATCCAAAAATCTGCTGTACAAAATGTACCCGGTGAACTAATTTATCAAAAGCTCATTATAGTTCAGTCATTCCTGAAAGGGGTAAAAAAATACAGTGATCTTCCTCGTTAAGTTTTTACTGAACAATGTTTTGCCAATGGAATTTTCTCTTATCTATTTACTGTTAATTCCACATATTGATTCAGCACTAAAAACCGATCAACTCTATGGCAGTAACAAAAAATTATGACATTATTATTGCCGGTGCCGGTGCTGCCGGATTGAGCCTGGTTTGGTATTTGATGCAATCAGACAAATTGAAGGGCAAATCTATTCTTCTACTCGATCGCTACCTAAAACCTGCAAATGATAAAACCTGGTGTTTCTGGGATGATAAGCACCTTCCCATGAAAGGGTTAATCCACCACTCCTGGGATCACCTGGAAGTGATTGCACACGGGAATACGTTTACTGAAGAGCTTCAAAACTACAGTTATCGATGTATGAGGAGCGTGGATTTTTCTTCAACCATTCTTGAACACGCAGCCAATCATCCAACCGTTGACCTTCTTGAAGCTAACGTTGAAGAGTTCGATCATTCCGATACCCGGGGAATTGTGCATACAAGCAAAGGATCATATCAAGCCGAATGGGTATTTCAAAGCGCCCTAAAGCCTCCAGGATTTTATGAGCAAAAAGTGGACATCAGCCTAAAACAGCACTTTCTTGGAGTGGAAATTGAGACGAAAAAGCCCATTTTTGATCCCAATAAAGTAACGCTGATGGATTTTGATACGTCCCAAAAGCATGGACTGACCTTTTTCTATGTTCTCCCATTTTCTGAAACCAAAGCATTAGTAGAGTACACTTTTTTTACTGAGACTATTCTTTCCGATAAAGAATACCGAGCGGGAATTGATGCACACTTGGCAGAGCGATATTCACTCAATAAATCTGACTATACAATAAGTCGTGAGGAGAAAGGCGCCATACCCATGGAAGATCGTCACTACCCGGCGTGGTACAATCCGCGGGTGATGAATATTGGTACGGTTGGCGGTTTAACAAAACCATCCACC
>JBGTFX010000285.1:0-1955 GCA_041747055.1 Balneolaceae bacterium | reverse complement strand
AAACATGAAAAAGACAATATGTAAGACTTTTTTTGCCAAGATAATTTATTGATACTCTATCGTAACCTGTAGGTCTCCACTATAAGTCCCCGCTACAACGTTTCCAACATTAATTGATCCGTACAAGTAAATGTATACCGTTTCATTTACGGCTGATTGATTGAAACTTGCAGTTGTAGGAGTGGGAGGAGGGCCGGGAGCCTGATTTAAGCGAGCTAATATAGGGAAACGTTCCGAAGTGTTATTTGAAGCAACAGTAAATATTTTTGCGTCAGCGATATTATTATTACCCCGATTTGCATAAGCCGCTTCGAGTGTAAATGGAATTCGTTTATCTTCATCCGTGGTTTCCATTCCATCGAGAGTTAAAAATCCCCCGCCGCTTACTTGAGTGATATTAGCCAATATATCAAGAAATTTAACCCCTTCAGCTTCTAACACAACGGCATCTGCAAGTTCTACTTTATGAAGTCCGCTGTTAGATACAACAGGACCCTCAAAAACTAAATCATTTAAGTTAAGATTGACCAGTGTGAGAGTAAAGGTATTGTAATTACTAAAATTTATCTCCTGAGCGTATCCCTGCCGAAAAGCAAAAACTGCTGTAATGAGCAAAAGTAAAATAAGTTTTAGTTTAAACTTCTTCATTAACAATACACGATTAAGGTAAAGTAGATCAAATGTATTCGATCTCTATAGAAAAATCTCCTTCGTAATTACCCGGTTCTGCATTAGTAACATCTATTCGACCACCAATCCAAATATAAAATTCACCATCTTCATTAAATTGAAGTTCTCTGGATTCCGGATCAAGTATTTCAGCCGTATTTTGCTCATAAATATAATTTCCTGCAATTCGATATTCAAAAAAGAGGACACCTGTTCCCCGTGTATTCGTTAGCTCACGCACTTCAAGATAATCTAAGCTAAATTTTGACCCCGGATTCCCCCTAGCTATCATATTTCCTGCATTAGAGCTTAATATCGGGTTAATATCTATGATATTATTTTGAATATCAGCGTTTTGTAATTCAAGTGTTTGAATCGTTGTCAATTCAATACTATTTGTTACTGTTGCTGTAATACTTACTGATACAGATTGGGGTCTGTTTTGCTCTTCTTGTGCATAAGAACAAAAAGAAATAAACGAGAACAAGATCGTAAATAGTGCGGTCTTCAATAAAGTGGGTTTAAATTTGTTTTAGCTATAAACTCAATTATTAAACAATGAAAAGCCAATTAACGTTTTTTAATTAAGAGATTCTAAGGTTAACGCCTACATGTACTTCAATTTCTAAAAAGGTTAATTATTCAGTGGCAAGTATTGAATAAATACGTACTACATTAACTCTATATATGAGTGTTGTTAAACAGTTCTTTCAACTCTCCTCGTTTTATTTTACCAAGCGAACTTTTCGGCAAATATCTAACTGATTTTATCTCTTTTGGAATTTTAAATCCTTGCAAGGTTTTTTTTATGCTAGATTTAATATCAGTCAAAATTGTGCCCTGATCTTCAGGAACAACCAATGCAACAACTTTTTCCCCCCATTTTGGGTCAGGAAGACCGAAAACAGCAGATTCTTTTACCATTGGAAGAGAGTTTAAGGCTTTTTCCACCTCAACAGGATCCACATTCTCGCCACCGGTAACAATTCTATCCGTTCTTCGGGATTCAATAAAAAGCTGGTTGAACCGATTTAAATGTCCGTAATCACCGGTATTAAACCATCCGTTTTTATCGAAGGCTGATTTATTCAATTCTTTATCCTGATAGCCATCAAATACCTGTGGACCTTTTAGCCAAATCAAACCTACTTCTTTTTTTGGAAGAGTTTCTCCGGTTTCAGAATCTCTAATTTCAACTTCATTGGGAGGAAAAAGTCTGCCTACACTTTTTTTAGGGTGATAAACTCCACTTGGTTTAAGCATAGGATTCGCT
Organism: Balneolaceae bacterium; assembly: GCA_041747055.1. Lineage (GTDB taxonomy): Bacteria > Bacteroidota > Rhodothermia > Balneolales > Balneolaceae > SW132. Next base: position 13 of record JBGTFX010000285.1, on the reverse strand, counting down.
GCAATTTGAGCAC
>JBGTFX010000284.1:0-21446 GCA_041747055.1 Balneolaceae bacterium | reverse complement strand
GGGAAAAGCTATGCAAAATCTTCCAGTTTCTTATTGATTATGAGCTGGTTATAAAATCCTTCCTTTCGCCGAGAAGTCGGACAGTCTATATTACAGGAGGGGAGTTTGAAAGTCTCCCTTTGAAGGGCTCATTTTTTGACTGCGAAGCGAAAAACATACGTAGTGAGCTGGGGGGTGATTGAGGAACGACTTAAAAATGACCCAGCCCATAACGAGGTTGGGTGATGCCGGATCGGGGTCCGGCATGACCTGTTGACGTTGATTGGGTTAATTACTAGCTCATAATCACTACTTATCATCCCCCATAGCCCTTTTAGAAAGCTTAAACATCAAAAAAATTAAAACATGCCAAAACTTGCTTTTGAAAATCCTGAAGGGGATCTGTTTCGGTTGTCTGATGGGATGATTGAAGAGGGACTGGCTGCAACACGTGAAAGTGATCGAAAGCGAATGATTTTACCGATTCACAGAATGCAGGAGGCGGAGGTGCAGCGGTTGATTAATTTCTTGCAGCCGGGGACGTATATTCGTCCGCATAAACATCCGTTGGATCATGCATCGGAATCCATCATTTTGTTGAAGGGATCCATTCGGTTTTTTACGTTTGATGATGACGGCGCAGTGCTGACAGATCAGGTGGTATTATCAACCCCGATCCCCGGCGTTTTGGATATTGAGCCAAATGTGTGGCACAGCTTTTTAGTATTAGAGGAAGACACTATTTTATTTGAATGCAAAAAAGGTCCCTATGATGTGAAGACAGATAAAGAGTTCGCAGAATGGGCGCCTTACGAGGGACATCAAACCGTAGAAAATTGGCTGAAGAAATTAAACACATGACAAAAACAGTCTCATTTTGGGAACGCGAAGAGTGGTTAACTCCGCCTGATCTGTTAATCATTGGAGCAGGTATTGTAGGAGCATCAACGGCTCTTTTTTACAAGGAAAAATTTCCCGATCACGATGTGGTAATTGTGGACAGGGGAGTCACGCCGGAAGGAGCCAGTACTCGTAATGCGGGATTCACATGCATTGGGTCGATATCGGAACACCTGTCAGATATGAGGATTGCCGGACAGGAAACGGTGCTTAAAAGAATTGCGCGGCGCTGGAATGGACTAAATCTGCTAAAAGCGACAGCGGGTGAAAAAGAGATCGGCTATAACCATACCGGTGGATATGAAATTTTTACGGATGAATTGATCTATGAAAAATGCCGGGAACAGATGGAGGTGATGAACAAGCATCTGCTGGAGAGAATTGGTGTAAAGGAAGTATATAAAGCCACTGAATTTGAAGGGAAGCCGGCTATTTTTAATCACGTTGAAGGAGCGATTAACAGCGGAAAGTTAATGCGAAGCCTTCATCAACGATTGGCAAAATTAGGGGTGAGAGTTTGGTGGAACTGTAAGGCAGAATCGGTGGATTCCGGTGTAGTAAAGCTTGATAACGGGTTGGAATTACATCCTGAAAAAACAGTGATTGCCACGAATGGGTTTTCATCACGACTTGTAGAAATTGGAGTGAAACCGGCTCGGGGATTTGTATTCATCAGCGAACCCATTGAAGATCTGAAATGGAAAGGCACGTTCAATTTTAATGAAGGCTATGTGTACTTCAGAAATGTGGGAGATCGTCTGCTTTTGGGGGGAGGACGAGATATTGCAAAAGAGGAGGAGACAACCGACCGGTTTGGTACGAACGAAACGATCAAAAAATATCTGCATACCTTTGCTAATGACGTACTGAATTTACCATCGGGTTGGAAAGTGGATATGGAGTGGAGCGGCATTATGGGAGTGACAGAAAACAAGGAGCCGATCATTGAAGAAATAAAACCGAATTTGTTTGTTGCGGCGGGTCTCAGCGGGATGGGTATCGCTATTGGAATGCAGGTTGCTAAAGACTTGTGTAAAAAAATGGAAGAGTCAGTTTCCGAACCGGTTTAATTTTTCTTCTCAAGAAACTCCCGGTATAGCTCAAGTAGTTCGCTCATAATCATGGCTGTAGCGCCCCAAAGAGGCACTTCATGAATGTTCCAAAATGGAACATCAAACGAATCGTGCTCCAGATCCCACCGTTCGTTGATCAGATTGTCTTCAGTGGCAAGAGAGTGTAACCCAACTGTAATTATCTCTTTTACTTCATTAGGGTTTCGTGTCAGTTCCGGCTTTTTATCTAAAAAACCAATGAATGGGTTGATCAAGTTATTGGTGTGTTGCAGATAAAATGAGGTGATCGAGCCAATAATCTGTACATCTTTAGGAGGAAGTCCAATCTCTTCCCGGCTCTCCCTCAGAGCAGTTTCAAAGGGCTCTTCATTTTGTTCTGATCGTCCGCCGGGAAAACAGATTTGACCGCCGTGGCGAATACCGCTCGTTCGTAGTGTTAAAATTACGTTCAGCTGATCATTTTCATTTAAAAATATTGGAATTAATACGCTGCTTGGATAAGCATTATTCGGGGCTGTGAGTGTTTGACCTCTGGATTCTTTTATCGGAACAGGCAGCATTTTTTTCTGCGCAGTTCTGCCGGGAAGAGGTTTATCAATTCTGTTTTTTAAAAATTTAATAAAAAAATAATCTGACATGAAAAATTATTAATCTTGTAAGAGGAGAACGCTCAAAAAAACGCAGTCATGATTTAATATTACAATCTTTATAATGTAAAAATTTCTAACTTATTTATTGCCGACAAGTTACAACTCCTTTTACTTCTATAGTTAACCGGTCGATAGCTCATAAAACCGAAAAATTTTTGGTGTAAAAACTTAAGTAACAAATAGTTGATTAATCGACTTGAATGGTTTATTGTGTGAGTTGATATTTCTAGCAGTTATTCTGACTGTTCTACTACAACTTTAATTAATATATATTCTGTGAATTCATCATTTACACTTCCGGCTAAAGGAAGTTCTATCACCGAAAAAGACATCTCTAAAGGAAGCTTACGAATTACTGAAGATTTTGAAGAACACTTCCCTGATACGAATCGAACGGTTCAGGTAACTATTAATGGTCGCCAAAGGCAGGTAAGCTTTATTAATAAAGATAAAAAGTCATTTTTACTACGAATTGGTAATGGCGGTATGAAGGAGCTTGGTCTTGAAGCTGGAGATAAGCTTAAAGTAAATATCATTGGAGCATTTCACTACGAGATCACTAAAGCTTAATTAATCAACTTTTTGCTTAAGCCTGGACGCCACTCTCCGGATGAAATTCTTATTTCTAAGAAACTGAGATTATAATATAAGCTCCGACAGGAGCTTTATAGTTGTTGAAATTCAACCCCACAGTTATTTAGAGGTCAAAACCTGGAGAACTACAGTTGGATTTTAAACATGTCTGTTTTCATTGGAGGGATCATGCTCCGGAGGAGCATGATGATTGTTGAAAATTGAGAGTTCCCCAAATCCCCTTTTCTGCCTCGGCGGGGCAGTACTCTTGAGGCAGGTTTATATGAAGCGTCTTGTCTCTATATTCTACACCGGCTAAGATACCGCACCTCCGGCGCGGTTTATAGAGAGATGATATAAATTGTGTAAGGAATCCCGGTTTTTTAGTTCATACAAGAGAAGGTTTAAAATCAATTATATGAACTATGGCAGATACATACACAAAACTCTATATACAATTTGTCTTTGCGGTACAAAACAGGGTCAGCCTTATTCAACCCGAATGGGAATCTGATCTTCATAAATACATCACCGGAATTATCCAGAATAAATCCCATAAAATGATCGCGATTAATGGAATGCCTGATCATCTTCACATATTTATCGGATTTCAACCGGTAGATCATATGTCTGAGCTAATTAAAGTTGTAAAAGGCGAATCCACCAAGTGGATTAATGAAAATGGACTCGTAAATGGAAAATTTAAATGGCAGGAAGGATACGGCGCATTTTCATACAGCCGTAGTCATATAGACCGAGTCTATCATTATGTGATGAATCAAAAAGCGCATCATAAAAGGAGAAGCTTTAGGGAAGAGTATATTGCGTTACTGGAGAAGTTTGGTGTTGATTATGATGAACGATACTTATTTATTCCCACACTTACTTAGAATTGAGACCAACCATTGAATTCTCGCTATAAGACTTATCTATAAAATAATACTTCGGATGGAGCATTATCATTGTTGAAAATTGAGAGTTCCCCAAATCCCCTTTTCTGCCCCGGCGGGGCAGTACTCTTGAGGCAAGTTTATATGAAGGGCCTTAGAACAAGATTCTACAACCGGCTAAGATACCGCACCTCCGGCGCGGTTTTTGTAAAGTTAGAAAACCCTCTCTTTTTCACTTAAAGTAGCAACCGTATAAGGTAACTAATAGAGTACTGATGATGATTGATCCGTTGATATGAGACATCTGTAAGTAATTTTAAAAAATTTGTAATGAGTTTGTTGTTGCTTATTCCTATTTAATTAGCAGCAATAACATGCTGAAGATATATCACTTATAAATTGCATGAGCCGCGATTTTAAAAGGAACCGGTTTAGATTTATATACTAATTTTGTTTTTCGATCAATACGGGGGCTATTCGGCTTACAGAATTCTAAATCAATATGAGGATGTAATGAAGGGACTCAGTGATCTGCTTTTTAATAAAAAAACAAAAGATGTTAATAAAGAAAGAGCTCTGAATGGTATTAAACAAAAGTTAGCAGAGTATTACTATAAAAATATTTCTTTTATAGAGTGCCTTTCACAAACGGCCCCAATGACGGCTGATCTTATTATTAATTATGGTATTGAAGGGAAAGCTCCAAAAAGTGCCTATGATACTATCTTGATTATTGCCACCAATTATTATGCTATGCTGCATATGGATATGTATACCGGATTTTATGCGAATAATAAAGAATATACCTACAACCAAGTCACGAATTTGGTGGAAGGAGCACTTAATAAAATAAATGAAAAAGGTGGTTATAAAGCACACAATTTTAAATATGTACTTCGAACTTCGCGTGATTTTACAAGACAGATGATTGAAGTTTATTATAGAGTGGGAACCGACGGCTGCCATAAGTTTGTGGTTTCATCAATTTATTCGGTACTGCTTTCTGTAAATCTAAAAGATTCTGTGGAGCGGAGACAGATAGACAATACTGTCCGTACCATTCAAGCGGAAAAGTTTTTTTTAGTAAATCATCACAATGACCAAAGCAGGGTAGATCTTTAGAACCTGCAGGTTCTAAACTACACAGACAAAAGTCATGTGTTTTCATAAAAAAAGCCGGCAGCTGGAAGCTGTCGGCTTTTTATCATTTCTTTCGAAATCGACTATGAAGCGGATGCCAGCTCTTTTAAAGTTTCTGCAAGTTTGGCTACTTTAGTCCCGTTTGATGAACTATTTGCCCTGTTTTCTACTTGAGAAGCCAGTTCATTCAGCAATTGTGCTTTTCTTGATCCATTTGCATTTTCAGCATTGGCAATTCCCCTTCGTATCATAAGCAGGCTGTCGTTGTCCAATTCATTTCCTCGTTCCAACTGATCGGCATAAGCGCGAGCAAGGGCATAAGATGCAGGCCATGAAAATTTCGGCTGTCCCTGTGGATTGAAATAATTTAAATGAACTGTGTTTGCTGCTGCAATTTCATTTTCAGTAACAAAGTCACTTGGCAGCAGTTCAAAAATATCAAGGCCACGGGCCATATCTGAGTTTACTAATACTCCGTTGTACCAGTAGATAGACCAGCTTCCACCCGCTTCCATTCTGTTAGGATTGATAGGGCCCCGATCGTGAAAAGCTATTTCAATCGGATTTTTAGGGTCAGTAAAATCAAAGACATTAATTCCACCCTGATACCAGGATTGAACCATAATATCGCGACCGGGAATGGGAATCATGGATCCGTTATGGGCTACACAGTTCTCTGCTTCAGTTTGAGGAGCATCCATTTTAAAGTAGCTTTGAAAGACCATTTTACCATCTTCAATGGTATAAATAGCGTTTGCTCCCCACTCATAAGGATCTTCTTCTCTACATTTAGGCTGCGTTCCGCCGCCCCACTCATCCGTAAACAAAACTGTTGTTCCATCATTATTAAAAGTGGCTGAATGCCAGTAAGCAAAGTTTGAATCTGCAACAGCATCAATCCGAACCGGATTTACAGGATCAGAAATATCAAGAAGGAGTCCGTATCCTTCGCACGCCCCTCCGGCAAGTCCTATTTCCGGGTAAAGTGTAATATCATGGCATTGATTGGGCCCTAATGCTTCTGACGCACGGCCACGGGATGCCAGCATCTCATCAATGAATTCAGGTAATCTTTCACGTAATGCAGCACTATCCTCTGCTGTAGCCTGACTTCCGCCTCGCTCTTCAACAATACGAGACAAAAAGCCTCTAACCATCCCGCCGGGAATTACTCGTTCTCGTCCCTGCATGCTGCCAATAAAAGCGCCGGCTGCACGAGCCTCTTCAAGTCTTTCACGCTCTTCAGGAGTCATGTCTCTTGTTGGAGGGGCTTCCAAATCGTCAAAAATTCGCGGAGAATTTGCAATCGCAGCCGCTTGTGGGTTTGCCAATGGAACTTTAATTACTTCAATTCTGAATAGTGGACTATTTTCATCTTCATCAGGGAAGGCTGTAGTACATCCCGGCAGTTCTTCTTCGGGACGAACAGGTGCAGAACCTGAAACATATACATACACATTTTCATCATCATTAGGATCTACCAATACAGAGTGTGTATGCGATCCACGGCAAGTTTGTACATTAGCTACATACTCAGGATTTTCAATATCAGTGATATCAAAAATTCGAATTCCCCGGAGTCGATCTTCACTCACTGTTTCCTGTACGCCTTCCGTTCCACAGTCGAGACGACCGCCTAACCCTTCACCGGAGACAAATATTAAATTTCCATAAACAGATACATCACTTTGAGATGCCGGGCAGACAAAATCTACTACAACTTCAGGGCTGGCCGGGTTAGAAATATCCCAAATAATAAATCCATCATAGTTTCCCTGAATGGCATAATGATCTATAAATGCAAGATCTGTTCCCCATGAACCAAGAAAATTTTCCGGAGGAGGTGTTGCCGATAGAAGGTTTAGATTCCAAATAGCTTCTTCGTAATCAAAAAGACCGCCCTGTAATCCAACGCGAGGATCAGGACTTAGCCTGTCTGCATCTTGAATCTGTATGAACGTTGAAGAACTTTCTTCTTGTTGTGTCATTTCAGAGGAAGCGCAGCTATACACGCCGAAAAGAACGGCAAATGCGAGCAAGATCCCCGGGAATAAATGTTTCATATGGTTTGTTATTTGTTTAGTTCGGGTTTTAAAAAACGATTTTCAAGCTTTTTTAGAGGTCGATCAACTATCCGGAATATTTTCAAGCATCAAATTCATACGTGCAATTTCGGTAACCTGTTCTGCATTAATACCGGATGCCAGATCAAACATTTCTCTGTCAGCGGCGGCGCCATCAGCAGCAAACAGTGTCTGTACCATTACGAGTGCTCCTTCGTGGTGTTTAATCATGTATTGAAGGAATAATCGGTCGAATTCTCTTCCTTTGGCAGCTGCAAGCTCCTCGAGTTCCGCGGGGGACAACATTCCCGGCATATCGGAATGATCATGCATTTCTTGATGACTGTTATGTCCGCCGTGACTCTGATGGCCATGGCTGCCGTGGTCGTTGGGCCAGTGGATCATAAGATTAAGTCCATCAATATGTACTCTGGGTACGGGCTGATCCCTATCGCTTAACCAGCGCTTCATTAAATTAATCTCGTCACCCTGGGCATTAATAATTCGTGCGGCAAGAGTTTGAATAGAGTGACTGGCATCATTTTCCGGCGCCAACCGAGACATTATGAGTGCCTGTGAATGGTGGCCAATCATATCGTTCATAAATTCTACATCGGCATCGGTAAAATTCATACGAGACTCTTTGATTCGCTCCCAATAGATCTCTTCCATCGCAGATAAATCGCGCTGCGGCTCAGAACTTTCGGTTACAGCTTCAGAACTTGAACAGCCTGAGATGCTAACTAAAATAAAGAGTAAACATGTAAGAACAGGTAGAGATAAAGAAATGTAAAATTGTTTTGACATAAAAAAATATAAACTCAATTTTTGAATAAGTCGAACAATACAGCATTCTTACAAAGATTCAAAAGGTAACGGGTAGTTTCAGTGTAAAATTATATTTAACGAGTGAAATTTCTGCTCAAAATTAAGATTTTGGAAATTAACCCTTTAAATCTATAATGAAGTAATTTCAATTTAATGCATTTATTTAATTTTAGTTAAAGAGAGGTAAAATCAAAAAATATTTTGTGATGAAAAAACAACTACTATTAAAATTTGAAACAATTAGATTCTCTGTTTTCAGGATATTTTTGACACTCATTTTTGGTCCCCTGATTATCCTAACAGCATGTGAATGGGATGAAGATATGGTTTTTGATCAAAATTTGATCAATCAGCACATGGATGCAGATGTGACATTTGAGGAAATATATCGTCCGCAATATCATTACACTCCCAAAATTAATTGGATGAATGATCCTAACGGACTCGTCTTTTATGAGGGGAAATATCACTTGTTTCATCAATACAATCCTGTTGGCAACACCTGGGGATATATGAGCTGGGGCCATGCGGTGAGTGAGGATCTTGTAAACTGGGAACATAGGTCTGTAGCTATACCCTATGGAGAAGAGGAGGAAGAAGGAATATTTTCGGGGAGTGCAGTTGTAGATCACAATAATACCACGGGGTTTGGAGATGGGAATACTGCCCCGATTGTGGCCATCTATACAAGCGCTTATGGTGGTGATGAACCGAATCAGGCACAATCACTAGCCTATAGTATTGATGGCGGAGAAACATTCAAGAAGTATGAAGGAAATCCTGTATTGAATCATGAAGATCCGGATTTTCGTGACCCGAACGTGAAGTGGATAGAAGAAATGGATAAATGGCTGATGGTTGTGGCCCTTCCCCGGCAGCATAAAGTTCAGTTTTACGCGTCTGATAATTTGATTGAATGGGAGCATCTCAGTGATTTTGGACCGGAAGGCGGAGTGGATGGTATATGGGAATGCCCCGACTTATTTCAATTGCCGGTAAATGGAAATTCCGACGAAATGAAATGGGTTCTGCAAGTGGATATGAACCCGGGAGCCATTGCCGGAGGTTCCGGGTCGCAATATTTTATTGGAGATTGGAATGGTACTGAATTTGTGCCCGACGATTCGAACGGTGAAATTTTGTGGACAGATTACGGCACGGATTTCTATGCCGCAATTACCTGGAATAATGTCCCTGAAGATGACGGACGCAGAATGTGGGTTGGATGGATGAATAACTGGGATTATGCCAATGAAATTCCAACCGATCCCTGGAGAAGCGCTATGTCTATTCCCAGGTCTCTTAACCTCGAGCAGGTACAAGATCAGATCCTCATGGTTCAGCGGCCGGTTGAGGAGCTACAACAGCTAAGGAAAGACCACGTTCAGCTTCAGGATATTAGTGTAGGTGAAGGTGAAATAATTTCGCTGTCAGATCAGGGGTTATCAGGAAAAGCATACGAAATGATTGTAGATATTGATCCGGGTAATTCTGAGGTAGCCGGATTAATGCTTCGCGTGGGAGAAGGAGAGGAGACCATTGTTGGATATGATGCACGATCTAAAACTGCATTTGTGGACCGCCGTAATTCCGGACAAGAAGATTTTACGGATGAGTTCGGCGTTCGGAATGATGCACCTGCTCTACTGGTTGATGGGAAAATTCGCCTCCATATTTTTGTTGATTGGTCTTCTATAGAAGTTTTTGCAAATAATGGTGTACCTGTAATCACAAATCGTATATTCCCTGATTCTGAAAGCCGGGGAATACATGTGTTTGCACAAGGAGGAACCGCAACTTTTGAATCTATTGATTTTTGGCCGCTATCATCTATTTGGAACTAAAAATGAATTTTAAATTTTTGCTAACAGATGGCGGAGATATTCGGCTCGCTCATATAAAATAAAAACTACGTTTATGTTCAAAACAAAATCTATTCTGCTCTCTAGTATTGTTGCCGCAATAGCGGGTTTTCTGTTTGGGTTTGATGTCATTGTAATTTCAGGTGCTGAGCAATCTATACAGGAATTGTGGCAAATATCCGATCTGTTTCATGGCACGTTTATCATGTCTATGGCGCTATGGGGTACGGTAATTGGAGCTCTTTTTGGTGGCATTCCCTGCGACCGTTACGGCAGACGAAAGACCCTGTTTTGGATTGGCGTCTTATATTTAGTCTCTGCATTGGGATCAGCTTTTTCTCCTGATCCGTATATTTTTTCATTTTCCCGTTTTATTGGCGGACTTGGAGTCGGAGCCTCATCTGTAGCCGTGCCGATATACATCTCTGAAATCACTCCGGCAAACCAACGTGGAAAATTGGTGGCACTCTATCAGTTTAATATCGTATTCGGAATTCTAATTGCATACATCTCGAATTATTGGATTGGTTCCGTATTTGACGAAAACGCCTGGCGATGGATGCTTGGGGTTGAAGCAATTCCGGCTTCTATCTATTTGTTACTCGTTTTAGGTATTCCTGAGAGTCCACGTTGGTTAGTACTGAAGAAAAACGATATCAGCAGTGCTAAATCATTACTTGAGCATCTGAATCCTAAAGAGGATATCGAAAAACTGATTCTTCAGATTAAGAAGTCAGTTTCTAAAACGGCAGAAGCAACCGTGTTTTTCTCCAAAAGATTTCAGTTTCCCATTATTCTGGCTTTTCTTCTCGCATTCTTCAACCAGCTGTCGGGGATAAACTTCGTACTCTATTACGCCCCACGAATATTCGAATCGGCCGGTGTTGAAGCCGGAAGTGTTCTCGGTGCATCGGTATCGTTAGGTGTGGTAAACTTACTTTTCACAATGCTTGGAATGTACCTGATTGACAGAATTGGACGGCGGTCACTTCTGTTTATTGGTTCTTTTGGATATATAATCTCACTGGCCGGTGTTTCCTGGGCATTTTATACGGGGGCCGAAGGCGTGGTTGTAGTCATATTTGTCTGTGCGTTCATTGCCGCTCACGCGGTAGGACAAGGAGCAGTTATTTGGGTATTTATCTCAGAAATTTTTCCGAATGTGGTCAGGGATTATGGGATGTCGCTTGGTTCCGGTACTCACTGGATTTTTGCAGCCTTAATTACTCTGATTACACCGACCGTGTTAAGTGCATTTTCCGGCGCCCAAATCTTCGCATTCTTTGCTTTTATGATGGTTCTGCAATTAATCTTTGTTTGGAAAGTTATGCCCGAAACTAAAAATCTGACCCTTGAAGAGATGGAAGTGAAATTGGGAATAAATGTAGAGGAATTGGAGGAAATCATCGACAAGGAACAGGTCCGGTAATTTGATCTGTTAACAGGCTGATGGAGTTAGAGAACTCAGATAATGAAATTGAATTAGATATTGGAATGGATCTATCAGGCCGAAACCTGGTTGGACTTTCTTTAATTTCATTTACGCTGTACTTGATTACAGCTATTTTGATCTACCATTTCTTTTTCGATGAAACTTTATTATCGGCATTTGAACACGGTAATTCTTTCGCGAATCAAATTGGGATTGGATTATTGTCAGGTGGCGCAGCAGCAGGTATAATTATCTTCTTTTCCACGCGTCCACCAATGGGCTCCATACTGGAAGATTTTACCATTTTTAAAGCGATAAAGAACAGTAATTTTTCTGCTTTTGATCGAGTTCAGTTGTCACTTTTTGCAGGAGCAGGGGAGGAAATACTTTTTCGGGGAGCCATTCAGCCTCTGATTGGAATTTGGTTCACGTCCATCATTTTTGTGGCTATTCACGGATATTTTAAATTTAAATCAGCCGGACATATTTTATTTGGGATACTGCTGTTTTGCCTAAGTATGATGCTCGGATTTTTATATGAGCTTATCGGTTTGGTTTCAGCAATGATCGCACATGCTATTTATGATATCATCCTGTTGGGATGGGTTGCCCGGATAAAGAATTAATTGGTCAAGAAATCTTCAAGAGCCATTTTGTAGGTCATAAAAATTGGAAGGTTATTGTGTTTGCCACCTGTTATTTTGACCAATCTTTTCTCTGTTGAACCCGATTGCTTTTCAAGTTTCTCAGCCATTTTATAAGGAGTTACTTCATCATCAGACCCTCCCAATATGAGCAGTGGTTTTGTAATATTGGCAACGCGCTCTACATTACTTTGATTTCTGAGGGAGTAGTCGATATCAAAGTGAATAAAAGGACGTAAAATCCAGGGGATGTGTCCTCTCGTCCAACTGTCTACATCAGTAATGGGGCTTTCTAAAATATATCCATCCACATCTTCTTTATCGGTAATGTAAGTCGATAAAAATGAGCCCATTGAATGACCATGGGTAAAGATTTTCTCGGCAGGAGCCGGTGAATTATGTTTTACAAACTGATAGGCTGTATTAGCATCTGTATAGATTCCGTTTACAGTAGGTTTACCACTACTTAGCCCGTATCCCCTATAATCAAACAACATTAAGTTGACAGGAATGTACGAATATGCCTCTATTAAGGGAGCTGCTTTCACCATTAAAAAACCATTTCCACCAAAATACAGGACTGTTGAAACTGCATCTTTGTGCTCAAGAAACCAACTGTCAAGTTTCTCACCATCTACTGTCTCAAGGGTAATTTCATGGAGTGTATACTGAGGATAATTAAATGTCTGAGCTGTGATTGTTTTATGAGAATCGAATGCAGCTCTCTCTGTAATATCGATGGTTGTGCAAGAAATAGTCTTAAAAAGGAAAATAAATAGAAGTAAATATTTCATGATGTCGAATCGAATGCAGTCAAACTTAATTTTCTAATTGATAAAACAATTTTACAAAAGATAAAAGTAAAGAAAGAAAGTAGATTCACTATTACAACGAATCCTTCTATAAATAATCATTAAAGCAATATTTTGTCTCAATAATCTTAGCATTCTTTGTACCTTTGGGCAAATAACTTATCAGTAAACTAAATCCTTAAAGTGTGAGCGACCAAAAAATAATATTTTCGATGAATGGGGTTAGTAAAATCTACAAACCCAACATCACAGTTTTAAAAGATATCTACCTCTCCTTTTTCTATGGCGCAAAAATTGGCGTTCTGGGACTGAATGGCTCCGGGAAAAGTACACTGCTACGAATAATTGCGGGAGAAGATGAAGAGTATTTGGGTGATATTTCAGCACAAAAAGGAATTACATTCGGATATTTACAGCAGGAACCTCAACTCGATCCGACCAAAACGGTGAAGGAAATAGTGGAAGAGGGAGTTCAGGAAACGATTGACCTGATTAAAGAATACGAAGCTGTGAATGAAGGATTCAGTGATCCCGATGCCGATTTCGAAAAGCTGATTGAAAAGCAGAGCAAGCTTCAGGAAAAGATCGACCGAATTGACGCCTGGGATATAGATAGCAAACTGAAACAGGCCATGGATGCGCTCCGTTGCCCACCCGCTGATGCGAATGTAGAGCATCTTTCCGGTGGTGAAAAACGACGAGTGGCACTTTGTCGATTATTGCTTAAAAAACCGGATGTGCTGCTACTTGATGAGCCTACAAACCATCTGGATGCAGAATCCGTGGGTTGGCTGGAACAGCATTTGGCACGATACGAAGGTACCGTTATCGCCGTAACTCACGATCGTTACTTTCTGGATAATGTTGCCGGATGGATTTTGGAACTTGATAGAGGTGAAGGAATTCCTTTTGAAGGAAATTACAGCTCATGGCTTGAGCAGAAGCAAAACAGACTCAAAACCGAAGAAAAGCAGGAGTCGAAAAGACAGAAAACCCTGCAACAGGAACTGGAGTGGATTCGTGAAAATCCAAAAGGACGACGTAAAAAGAGTAAGGCTCGGATTAGTTCGTATGAGGAACTGCTGTCAGAAGATCGCCGCAAGAAACGCGAAGAGATGGAGATCTTTATTCCGGCCGGACCGCGTTTGGGTGATAAGGTAATTGTAGCCAAAGGCGTCAAAAAAGGATATGATGATATGTTACTGGTAGAAAATTTGGAGTTCAGTCTTCCGCCGGGTGGAATTGTTGGGGTGATTGGTCCAAACGGAGCGGGTAAAACCACGCTGTTTAAAATGATTACAGGGGAAGAAAAACCGGATGGTGGCACGCTAGAAATCGGCGAAACAGTGGAGCTTGGGTATGTAGATCAAAGCCGACCGCTTGATCCCTCAAAAACCATCTGGCAGGAAATATCTGACGGTAATGATATTCTAAAACTCGGAAGCCGGGAAGTTAATTCGCGTGCTTATGTGGCCCGATTTAACTTTAGCGGAGCTGATCAGCAGAAGAAAGTATCCGAGATTTCCGGTGGAGAACGTAATCGTGTTCATTTGGCAAAAGTGCTTAAGGAAGGCTCAAACGTACTTCTTTTGGATGAGCCGACAAACGATCTGGATGTGAACACTCTTCGTGCTTTGGAAGAAGCTATTCTCGATTTTGCAGGCTGTGTAGTCGTGATTTCTCACGATAGATGGTTCCTCGATCGGGTTGCTACTCACATTTTAGCGTTCGAAGGAAATAGTCAGGTCAACTGGTTTGAAGGAAATTACCAGGAATACGAAGAAAACCGCCGCGAAAGACTTGGAATTTCAGAGGATCAACCCCAAAGAATTCAGTACAAAAAACTGATGCGGGAGTGAGTTTCAATTAGTGGAGTAATTTCCTTAGAAAAATCCCCTCCTTCCCAAGGAGGGGACAAAGGGGCGGTTGTTTTTTGGGAGTGATTAAATTTGAGGTGTTGGAGAGAATGGAGTTTTTTCGTTAATGATTTAGTTCCATTGCTTAGCTCATCAAACACACCCCTTAATCCCCTCTCAAGCCACACTTGGTCCCGACCTTTCGGGGAGGGGAGATGGTTCATGACCCCTAATAATACCATGTCCAATTCTATTGATCTTTCCTGAGAACTGAACAGAATCATTTAACAGAAGCTGTTTTAGAAGAAGGATCAAAAGTCCCCTCTTTGAGAAAGCTCATTTTTTGAACGCGGTAGCGAATTTAGGGGTGTGTAAAGTGTTACTTACTAGTTTCCAGCACCCTTTTTTCCCTCTCAAACTCCTGCTTTAGAAACATACCCGTGTAACTCTTCTCTACCTCAGCTACTTCTTCAGGTGTTCCTTCGGCGATGATTTCACCTCCGCCAACACCTCCTTCGGGCCCAAGGTCAATCACCCAATCTGCCGCTTTAATGAGGTCCATATTGTGTTCAATCACAATAACAGTGTTTCCCTTGTTGACCAGCTTTTGAATCACATCAACCAGCATCCTCACATCCTGAAAGTGCAGACCCGTAGTCGGTTCATCCATAATATAAATCGTATCTCCGGTGCCTATTTTTGATAGCTCCCTGGATAATTTAATTCGCTGCGCTTCTCCAC
Source organism: Balneolaceae bacterium (assembly GCA_041747055.1). Lineage (GTDB taxonomy): Bacteria > Bacteroidota > Rhodothermia > Balneolales > Balneolaceae > SW132. The sequence goes on along the minus strand of JBGTFX010000284.1, from coordinate 6,003 downwards.
CGCTCACCGTTGTGCTCGATTGTCCGAGTGTCAAATAACCAAGCCCTACAGAGTTCAAGGTCGATAGTTTACGTTTGATGGATGGAACCGAATCAAAAAACTCCTCGGCTTCACTGATTGGCATCTGCAGCACATCAGAAATATTTTTTCCTTTGTAATGAATTTCCAATGTTTCGCGATTGTAACGCTTGCCGTTGCACACTTCGCAGTCTACATACACATCAGGCAGAAAGTTCATTTCAATTTTACGAACCCCATCACCCTGACACGTTTCGCAACGCCCGCCTTTTACGTTGAATGAAAATCGTCCCTGATCATATCCCCGTATTTTGGATTCGGGAAGTTCAGAAAACAGCGATCGAATATGATCAAACACTTTGGTGTATGTTCCTGGATTTGATCGCGGCGTGCGCCCAATCGGGCTTTGATCAATCGAAATCACCTTATCCACATGCTCAATTCCGGTTATTTCTTGATAGGGCAGAGGTACAGATTTTGAATTATAAAATTCGTTGGCAAGAATGGGGTCAAGCGTCTGGTTGATGAGTGAGCTTTTTCCACTACCGCTTACTCCCGTTACGCAGATAAACTTTCCGAGTGGAATATTCAGATCTACATTCTTAAGATTATGGCCGCGTGCATTTTTAATGGTAATTGCATTTCCGGATCCTTCCCGCCGGTTTTTCGAGTAGGGAATTGTCTCCTCGTCACGTAAAAATTTTACAGTGAGTGCTTCCGGGTCCAGCTCATCCGGTTTTCCCTGGGTAACAATGCGTCCGCCTTCAGTCCCCGCACCGGGTCCTATATCAACTACATAATCTCCATGCTCAATGGTTTCGCGGTCGTGCTCCACCACAATCACGGTATTACCCAAATCTCGCAGCGTTTCCAGCGACTTAATCAGCTTAATATTATCGCGTTGATGCAATCCGATACTCGGTTCATCTAAAATGTAGAGAACTCCCACAAGCTGGGTTCCTATTTGTGTGGCCAGACGAATTCTCTGTGCCTCGCCGCCACTCAAGGTTTGAGCTTCGCGGTTTAACGTGAGATAATTCAAGCCAACATTCAGCAGAAAGTCGATTCTGTCAATGACTTCTTTTAGTACCTGCTGACCAATTTGTCTTTGCCTCTCTGATAATTTCAGATTGCCAATGGTTAGACGCAGCGTTTGTATATCCTGATTTACCAAATCCTGTATGGAATACCCATCTATCTTATAGGATAATGCTTCCTTATTGAGCCGGCCGCCGCCACAAGCCTCACACTCAATTTTCGAGAGAAACGCTTTGGCTTTATCTCGCTGCTTGTTCGATTTGCTCTCTTCGTACTGCTCGCGAATAATGGACTTGATGCCTGAATATTTATGCTTATACGTGACATTATTTTGTTTAAAATCGTAACTGACATTGAACTTTTTGTCGCCGCCACCTTCGAAAAGCAGATCCAGTGCTGCATCAGAAAAGTCGTTTAGAGGCGTATCAAAATTCAGATCCAAACTGTCTAACACAGCGTTCATCTGTTTGAACACGAATATATCCCGTGGTTCACCAAAAAATCGTAAACCCCCTTCGTTAATGGACTCCCCCATATTTGGCATCACCAGCTCCTTACTCACATCATATCGATACCCTAGCCCGTTACATTTTTTGCAGGCGCCATAAGGAGAGTTAAAAGAGAAAAGATTTGGTGCGGGATCTTCATAAGCTAATCCACTTTCGGGATCATATAGATTTTTCGAAAAAACGCGATCTGTAATTTGTCCATCCTTCTGCACACCTAAAATTAAATTTCCATCGGCCATTTCGAGCGCCATGTGTACACTTTCAGAAATTCGTTTTTCGCTTTTTGGGCTGATCACAAACCGGTCGATCACTATTTCAATATTATGAGTCTTATATCTGTCCAGTTTAATTTCACCTTCGAGATCGATCATCTCACCATCAACCCGTGCCTTTACAAAACCCTGCTTTTGGATCTGATCGAACAGCTCCCGGTAGTGGCCTTTACGTCCCCGAACAACGGGTGCCATACAGTAGGCTTTTGTGCCCGAATCCAAATCCATAATGGCTTTTACTATTTGGTCTGATGTCTGCTTGGCCATTTTATTCCCCGTTTTGTAGGAGTAGGGAACTCCAACTCGTGCATACAGCAGCCTCAGGAAATCGTAAATCTCAGTCACAGTTCCGACGGTAGATCGTGGATTTCGGTTGGTAGTCTTTTGATCGATGGAAATTACAGGAGAGAGCCCGTCAATAAAATCGACTTCGGGGCGCTCCATCATTCCCATAAACTGGCGCGCATAGGCGGAGAGGGATTCCAGGAAACGGCGTTGGCCTTCGGCGTAAATGGTATCGAAGGCGAGGGATGATTTTCCTGATCCGGAGAGTCCGGTGAAAACCACCAGTTTCTCCCGGGGAATGTCGATGTCTATATTTTTTAGATTATGCTCTCGGGCACCGCGGATGACAATATTATTCTGCAAAAGTGGACCATTTTTTTTTTTGAGATTCTGAACCCTGTAAAATACAAATTGTTTTATAGAATGATGTACCTAATTAAGACAAACATTATAGCGTAGTCAGTCATTCATAAACTTCTGAACGATTTAAATTCAAAATTACTATTTCCTAAATGATTCGTATCTTTCAGGCTATTTTTAATGCGTATTACCTATTTTTATTATGAGCTCAGATTCAAAAACAGCCAATGTTCTCAACTTTTCATCCTCATTGAATAACAATGAGTGGCATCCTCTTTCCTGGAATTCAAAGCCGGTTCAACAGTTGCCGCCATACCCAAGTACAGATGACCTACAGAGTGTTTACAACCAGCTACGAGGCTTACCGCCTCTAATAACCTCATGGGAAGTGGAAGCGTTAAAAAATAAACTGTCTGATGTTTCTGACGGAAAAGGATTTTTACTTCAGGGAGGTGATTGTGCCGAAACATTTGAAGGCTGTAAAGCTCCCAAAATTGTGAATATGCTGAAGGTTTTGCTTCAGATGAGTTTTATTCTGGTTCACGAAATGGGGACGCCTGTAGTGCGTGTAGGACGAATTGCCGGTCAGTTTGCCAAACCGCGCTCCATTGATTTTGAAGAGGTAGACGGCGTAAAAATGATGAATTACCGAGGTGATTTGATCAACAGCTATGAGCCAAACGTGGAGGCGCGTCTGCCGGACCCCGCACGAATGCTGGAGGCCTACAACAAATCAGGTCTGACGCTAAATTTCCTTCGCGCCCTTTCTGATGAAGGGTTTGCCGATCTGCAGCACCCTGAGCAGTGGGAACTCGATTTCATGAAGAATAACGAGTACTACAAGGATTACGAAGCGATGGTGGGTTCCATAAATAAAGCGATCAACTTTATGGAAACCATCACGCCAAACGCTTTCAATACACTTCATAAAGTGGATGTGTATACATCACACGAGGCCCTGAATTTATATTACGATTCTGCACAAACCCGTCAGGTTCCACGGAAACCGGGATGGTTTAATTTGAGTGGCCACATGGTGTGGTTGGGCAACAGAACCAAGCAGCTTGATGGTGCTCATGTTGAATATTTGAAAGGCATCCAAAATCCGATTGGGATTAAAGTTGGGCCTCCGTTCGATTTAGATGAAACGCTAAGACTCATCGAAAAGATCAACCCGACACATGAAGCCGGAAAAATTGTCTTGATAACCCGAATGGGAGTTGAGGATGTTGAGCGCATCATGCCGGAATTTATCAGAGCCGTTAAAAAAGAGGGTCATCCGGTGGTATGGAGTTGTGATCCTATGCATGGAAATACATTTGCTACCAAAAGCAGTGTAAAAACGCGTCGGTTTGATGATATCCTACAGGAGATTCGAACCACGTTTGCGATTCATCGCGCCGAGGGAAGTTATTTGGGTGGTGTACACCTCGAAATGACCGGCGACAACGTAACTGAATGCGTGGGCGGTGCAAACGGCCTGAACGAAGACGGCCTTGATACCAATTACGAAACCTACTGCGATCCGCGATTGAACTACGAACAAAGCCTTGAAATGGCATTTTTGGTGGCCAGAGAGTGGAACGAGAGTTATAGGTAGGGCAAGGTTCAAGGCGCAGGTTTCAAGCCTCCGGGAAAGTTGAAGACCTGACAGCGTACCCGTGTATTTCCGGGTTCCTGTAAGCGTCTGGTTTTTTGCTTTTGACAGAGGACAGGGGACGGGAGGCTGGTTTACCCCCCCCCCCCCCCCCCCGAAGAACTGAAATAGCACGAAGAGTTCCTTGTGTTCCCGGCCACTTGTTGGAGCACGAGTATACTCGCGCTATTTTAGAGTCTATTTTTTTCATTTGCACTGCAACTCTACCAGGATCTTCGGACTCTGGCAAGTCGCAAATTCCAATACACAAGGGAGTATTCAAAAATTTCGACACCTTTCCTGAGCCCTGAGCCCTGAGCTCTGCACAGACATTTTTACAGAATTAGAGTTAATTCTTTTAAATGTCTGTCACTGGGTAATGACAAGGTTACACCCACCGTTATCAATACTGAAATTCCTTCAGTTATTCTTTGCCAAAATATATTGCATCTCATCTTGGCATTATGATTGTAATAAAGAAGAGAGAAGTAGTTAATTAACAATCAAAAAAATTAAGAGGTACCAGTTATGGCACTTATGAGATATTCAAAACCCGAAACCGATATTTTTGGAAAAAGATTTTCAGATATAATGGATGAGTTTTTCAATGATGCGGTTGCTACTCGTCAAAGTAGTTTTGCTCCAAGTATGAACATTTCAGAGAATGAAAAACAATTTATAATTGATGTTGAAATTCCAGGGATGGAGAAAGAAAACATCGATGTAAATCTGGAAAATCGTCGGCTTACTGTTAGCGGTGAACGTTCATTCGAGTCTGAATCTGAAGAAAATGGAACGAAGTATCATAGAGTTGAAAGACACTATGGTTCATTCAGCAGAACACTTCAACTTCCGGAAAGTGTTAATGATGAAAGTATTGAGGCTACCTACAAAAATGGAGTTCTTAATATTAAAATCGACAAGAGTGAAGATAAAGTGAAAAAACAGATCGACATTAAATAAGCTTCTTGAGATAAGTTTAATGTTCGAATCATGAAAAATAATGCCGGACTGTTTATGAAAAAGTAGTTCGGCATATTTTATATATGCACAATAAAATGCCATATCTACGAGTTAAGGAAAACTTATAAAATCTAAATAATACCCAATGGATAAGATCACAAAAAGCGTTGTTGCTATTTTTTCAATACTGCTTTTCATCTATGGAATGCAGTTTGCTGTTAATGACACAGAAACGAAAGCAGATTTATTTACGACTTCTACTCAAATTCAATTATCTGATACATCTTCTGCCCCTTCAAATCCTACCAATGCAGAAGATATCGAAATCAGAACACTGGCAGATTTTAATAATGCCATTGTTAATATTGCAGAGCGAACAAATCCAACTGTTGTTACCGTCACAACAACTCAAACTGTAAGGCAACAACAACGACATCCGTTTAGCTTTTTCTTTGATGATCCACGCTTTAATCAAGAGCGTGAGTTTCAACGTAGTGGACTCGGTTCAGGGGTTATTGTCTCATCTGAAGAAGGGTACATTGTGACGAATAATCATGTGATCGAAAATGCAGATGAAATTCGAGTTCAATTATTTAGCGGTGAAGAACTCGATGCTGAAATCGTAGGAACAGACCCCGCAAGTGATATAGCCGTTCTGAAAGTAGAATCCAATAACTTGCCGGCCATACCATTAGGTGATAGCGACAGGATGCGGGTTGGAGATATGGTGCTGGCCATTGGAAGTCCGCTTACAGCTGATCTTGCACACACGGTTTCACAGGGAATTGTAAGTGCAAGTGGCAGGTCATCTTTAGGGCTGAGTCAATTTGAAAACTATATACAGACAGATGCTGCAATAAATCCTGGAAATTCAGGGGGGGCATTAGTGAACTTGAATGGAGAATTGGTAGGAATTAATACC